>NZ_JBBKXE010000022.1:0-21179 GCF_037969335.1 Hyphomonas sp.
ATCCGGCACCCCACTGAACCCCGCACGTCCCGGGTGATCCTTCTGAATTTCGACCCGGCCAACGGCCCCGATCTCCAGGCCGCTATCCAGAACCCGGTTCGTGGAGAGGCCAAACGCTCCCAGATAGGTCACCGGCGCGCTCTCAGCCGTGGAGCCCGCGACGGCCAGCTCGGCGTCGGTCTTGGTCTCCCACACGTCCCATTCGTCCTGTGCCTGCGCATGGCCGGTGGCCGCGCTCAGTATCGCCAGCAGTGTCAGCGGTTTCCACATCGTCTCTCTCCTGCAAACACCATCCGCGCTCTTCGGCATATCAGCACTGGCGAGCCCGGACTCCCCTTGTTATACAAACCCTCGTCAACAAGGTCTTGCACTCAGGAACAATCTTCATGGTCAAACACATAATCACCGCTGCCCTGGCTGGCATGCTGATCGTTTCCGGTTGCCAGTCCGGCAAAAGCAAGAACATCGAAAGCCAGATCACCCAGAAGAATGTCGGCACCGTCAATCCTTACTTGTGGCGCGCCACGCTGGATACGTTTGAGAACATGCCGGTCCAGAGCGCCGATTCTGTCGGCGGCCTCGTCGTCTATGACTGGAAGTCCTTCCCGGACTCGCCGGATGAGCGCGTCAAGGCAACAGTCTATATTCTCGACACACGCCTGCGGGCCGACGGCGTCAAGGTATCGGTGTTCCGCCAGACCAACCAGGACGGAACATGGACCGACGCGAGTGTTGATCCCGAGACCGGAATCCAGCTTGAAAACAAAATCCTTGAGCGTGCCCGCACGCTGAAGGCGTCGCAAATCGGCTAGAAAGCCAAACACCAGACCTCTTTAAAGGAGCGGGACATGGCCACCCGTTATGATCCGCAGGCCGCGGAAACCAGATGGCGTGCCGCATGGGACGCAGAAAACCTGTTCAAGGCAAAATCGCCCGCCGAGGCGGGTGACGCGCCCAAGGCGTACATCCTTGAAATGTTCCCCTATCCGTCCGGCCGGGTGCACATGGGCCATGTGCGCAACTATGCCATGGGCGATGTCGTAGCCCGCCATCGCCGCGCCAACGGCTTCAATGTCCTGCACCCGATGGGATGGGATGCGTTCGGGATGCCGGCCGAGAATGCAGCGCTCCAGCGCGGCGTCCATCCCGGCAAATGGACCTATGAAAACATCGCCGCCATGCGGGCTCAGCTGAAGAAGCTGGGCCTGTCGCTCGACTGGAGCCGCGAATTTGCGACCTGCGATCCGGAATATTACGGCGCGCAGCAGGCCCTGTTCCTGAAGATGCTCGACAAGGGTCTCGTTTATCGCAAGGCCAGCAAGGTCAACTGGGATCCGGTCGACAATACCGTGCTCGCCAATGAGCAGGTCGTCGACGGCCGCGGCTGGCGCTCCGGCGCCATCGTTGAACAGCGCGAGCTGACCCAGTGGTTCTTCCGCATCACGCACTATGCCGACGACCTGCTGGAAGAAGTTCAAAAGCTCGAACGCTGGCCGGAAAAAGTCCGCACCATGCAGGCCAACTGGATCGGTCGGTCTGAAGGCCTGCAGATGCGCTTCGAATTTGCCGGCGACAAACCGGCTGGCTTCGAGAAGGGTGTTGAAATTTTCACGACACGTCCCGACACGCTGTTCGGCGCGAGCTTCATTGCCCTGTCACCTGATCATCCGCTGACGCTCCAGCTGGCCCAGGGCAATAGTGCCCTCACGGATTTCCGTGCTGAGTGCGCCGCTGTCGGCACCAGCGAAGAGGCCATCGAAAAGGCACCCAAGCTCGGCTTCGATACCGGCCTCACAGTCCAGCACCCGTTCGACCCTGAACGCACCCTGCCCGTCTGGGTCGCGAACTTCGTGCTGATGGGATACGGCACGGGCGCCATTTTCGGCTGCCCGGCGCACGACCAGCGCGACATCGAATTCGCGCGCAAGTATGGGCTGGACGTCGTACCTGTCGTTTTGCCGCCCAAAGAGGACGCGGCAACATTCGACGTGCAGGACGACGCCTATACCGGGCCCGGCACGATCTTCCATTCCGGTTTCCTCGATGGCCTTGCCATTGACGACGCCAAGCGTATGGCGATCTCGAAGATCGAATCCCAGGGCCTCGGCGAAAGCAAGGTGAACTATCGCCTGCGTGACTGGGGCGTCTCGCGCCAACGCTACTGGGGCTGCCCCATTCCGATCGTCCACTGTGAAACGTGCGGCATTGTCCCCGTCCCCGCAGCCGAACTGCCCTTGCGCCTGCCGGATGATGTGACGTTCGACAAGCCCGGCAATCCGCTGGAGCGCCACGCGACATGGAAAGATACGACCTGTCCGACATGTGGCGAAAAGGCCCGGCGCGAGACGGATACGCTCGACACGTTCGTCGACAGTTCCTGGTATTGGGCCCGGTTCGCCAGCCCCGATGACATGGCTGAACGCGCCTATTGGCTGCCCGTCGACCAATATGTCGGCGGCGTCGAACATGCCGTCCTGCACCTGCTCTATGCCCGCTTCTTTGCCCGTGCGATGCGCGATGTCGGGGAACTGGACCTGCCGAGCGGCGAACCTTTCGCCGGCCTGTTCACGCAAGGCATGGTGACCCACGAGACCTACAAGTCGGCAAAGGGCGACTGGCTCGAGCCGTCTGAAGTCGAGACAAAGGACGGCGCCTGGTTCGAGATTGCGACTGGCGCGCCTGCGAGCGTCGGTCCGATCGAGAAAATGTCCAAGTCGAAAAAGAACACGGTTGACCCCGACGCCATCATCCAGGCCTTCGGCGCAGATACCGCGCGCTGGTTCGTGCTGTCTGACTCGCCGCCCGAGCGCGACGTCGAATGGACACAATCTGGCGCTGAGGGCGCCGCCCGTTTCGTGCAGCGCATCTGGAGCATCTTCGATGCACTGCCGGATTCAAAGGCACCAAAACCAGGCACCGACGATGCCTCGATTGCCTTGCGCAAGGCCTCGCACAAGGCAGTCGCGGCCATCGACAAGGCGATCAACGAGTTCCGCTTCAATTCGGCCGTCGCCAGCATCCACGAATGGGTCACGGCGCTGAAAAAGGCCGAAGCTGATACCGGTTCGGTCACCGGCGCACGGTTCGAGGGCGCCTCGATGCTGGCCCGTTGCCTGACGCCTTTCATGCCGCATCTCGCCGAATCCTGCTGGGAGCGTCTTGGCGGCGACGGCTTCGTATCTGCTGCTGCCTGGCCCGAACCGGACCCCGCCCTTCTAGAAGATGACAGCATCACCATGGCGGTTCAGGTGAACGGCAAGCGCCGGGGCGAAATAACTGTTTCCAAAGCGCTTGCGAAGGACGCGGTTGAGGCCGCCGCCTTTGCCGATCCCGATGTTGCAGCTTTTCTGGACGGCAAGGTGGTCAAGAAAACCATTGTCGTTCCCGGCCGCATCGTGAATATCGTAGTCGCATGAGACAGTTCTTCGCTGCCCTCCTCCTTCTCTCCCTGGCTGCCTGTGGCTTCCAGCCCGTCTATGCGCCCAGCTCAAGCGCGCTGGCTGCCGGCGGCCCGATCACCGTCGAGCCCATTCGTGGCCGGTCCGGATACAAGCTCAGACGCGCCCTGCAGGAAGAGCTCGCGATCGGACTGCCGGGCGTAACCGAACCAGCGACGCTGAATGTCATCCTCAAGGACAACCTGACGCGGCTGGCGTTCAAGCCGGATGGCGCAGCGTCGCGCTCAAGTATCTCCGCCTCCGGGCGTTATGTGCTGGCGCGCGACAGCGGGGCCGTCTCTGGCGTGGTGGACGCCCAGACCGATTTTACGGTTCCGACTGGGCCTTATGGCGACATTGCCGCCCAAACCAGCGCCTATGATCGCACCATGCGCGAACTCGCAAAACGCATCGTCGATGATTTGCGACTACAGCTCTCAGCCGGCTGATGCTGCTAAAGGGCAAGCAGGCTGTTACCTTCTCCCGCCGGCCGGATCCGGCGATCTGGGCGGTCCTCGCGTTCGGTGAAGATGACGGTCTTGCAAGCGACGCTTCTGCCAGTCTGATAAAGGCCTGGGCCCCCAAGACGGGCGAACTTGAAGTGTCCGTCCTCGACGATGATGCGATCAAGAAAGACCCGTCACTCCTGTTCGACAATCTCGAAGCCGTGTCGCTCCTCGGCGATCCCCGCGTCATTCGCGTCCGCACCAATGGTGACAAGATCGCCGCGCTTTTGTCAGAAGCCATCGCGGAAGGCGACAAGACCGAGCACCGCTACGCCGCGAAACTGGTCATCGAAGCGGGAAGCCTCGCATCCAAATCCAAACTGCGCGCCGCCGCCACCTCGGCCAAGCGGACCGCCTGCCTCCAGATCTTTGCCGATGAAGCCGGTGACATTGAAGACCGGGTCAAGGCTGCGCTGCTGGACGTGGGCGCCACAATTGATCCCCCCGCGCTGCACGCATTTACCGGCGACCTGCCCGGCCACCGCGGAATCGCCAATTCCGAGATCGAGAAGCTGGCACTTTACGCGCGCGGGCTCGGGCGCGATGTCACCCTGACCGACATTCGAGCGCTCTCGGCGACCGACATTGATCATGATCTGTCCGCCGCGATCCGGGCCACGCTCGTGGGCGATCTCGTCGCCGCAAATACCGCCTTGCAGCGCCTGGAGATCGCCGGGACGTCTGCCATTTCCATCCTGCGTGCGCTGCAGAGCGAAACACTGCGCATGCTGGATGCACACAAGCGCATGGCGGCAGGTGAAGGGACACCCAACATGAAGCTGCGGCCGCCCGTCTGGCAGAGTGACTGGCCTGCGTTTCGCGCCCGCCTCGGCAAGTGGCCGCAGAAACGGCTCCTGCGCATTCTGGAACGGATCTATGACGCAGAACGCCAGGCGAAATCCGGGTCCGGCAGCGCCGACCCTGTTGTTCGTATACTGATGAATGAGCTCGGCAAGGCGGCAGCCCACGCAGCCTGATCCGGTCCTAACGTTTTGCGGTCAGGCGCCGGCAGACATCATCGAGCTGTTCGAGATCGCGATACCGGATCCGCAACTCGCCACCATCCTTGCCATGCCGGATATCGACGGCGAGACCCAGCGTCCGAGTAAGGTCCGCCTCGAGCGCTTCGGTATCAACGTCTTTTTCGGCCCCGGGCGACTTGGCCGATTTCGTCTCGATCGTCCCGCCTTCGCGCGCATCCTTCGCGCGCGACTCGACATCACGCACGCTCAGGCCCTTTTCAGCCGCCATGCGGATCAGCGCTTCCGGGTCCGGCGCACCAAGTGCTGCGCGCGCATGTCCGGCACTCAGCTTGCCATCGCGCACATAAGCGCGGGCGCTCTCAGGCAGTTGCAGCAGCCGCAGCGTGTTGGCGATGTGAACACGGCTCTTGCCAACACTCTGGGCCAGGCTGTCCTGCGTGCGCCCGAAACGCTTCATCAGCGCCTCATACGCCTCAGCCTCTTCGATCGGGTTGAGGTCCGCGCGCTGGACGTTTTCAATGATGCCGATCTCGAGCAGTTCAAGTTCGTCAATCTCGCGCACCAGCGCCGGAATCGACTTCAAACCGGCAATCTTGGCAGCCCGCCAGCGGCGCTCGCCCGCGATGATCTGGAATTTGCCGCGATCCTTGGGATCCGGGCGAACGAGGATCGCCTGCAGGACACCCTTGGCCTTCAGCGACTCGGCCAGCTCATTGAGCGCGGTCTCATCGAACGTCCGGCGCGGCTGGGCCGGATTGCGCCGGATCAGGTCCAGGTCGATCTCGTTCGACACCGTCGCAGGGGCTGTCTTGCCTTCGGTTGTCGGCACAGCGCCAACCGCGTCAATCTCGCCCATCAGGGCAGACAGGCCGCGGCCAAGACGTGAAGGTTTGCTCTTTGCGTCGTCGGTCATGATGTTCAGGCCGCTCTCGCCTTCTCGCGCTGCAGGACTTCCGATGCAAGGCGGATATAGGCCTCGCTGCCAGGACACCGATAATCATACAGAAGCGCCGGCTTGCCAAATGACGGCGCCTCCGACAGCCGCACATTTCGCGGAATGACCGTATTATAGACCTTGTTGCCGAAATGCGCCCGAACCTGGTCAGCCACTTCATCCGACAGGTTATTGCGACGGTCATACATGGTGAGCACCACACCCTGGATCTCGAGGGTCGGATTCAGCCCGGACCGCACCGCTTCCACGGTGCGCATCAATTGCGACAGGCCTTCAAGCGCCAGGAACTCGCACTGTAGCGGCACCAGCAAGGCATTGGCCGCCGTCATGGCATTCAGCGTCAGCGCCGACAGGGATGGCGGGCAGTCGATCAGGATATAATCATACTTGACCAGCCCACCCTGCTCGGCCCGTTCGACATAGGTCATCAGGGCGTCGCGCAGCCGGTAGGACCGCCGCGCATCATTGGCGAGCTCCGTCTCGACGCCGGACAGGTTTTCGTCGCCCGGAATGATGTCCAGCCGCGGTACGATGGTCGACAGGACCGTCTCTTCCATCGGCACCCGGTCAACCACGAGATCATAGCTCGTGAGCAGCCGGTCTGCCCGGGAAATACCGAGTCCGGTCGAGGCATTACCCTGCGCATCGAAATCAACGATCAGGACGCGGCGACCCACGGCCGCCAGCGCTGTGCCTAGATTGATGGAGGTCGTCGTCTTGCCGACGCCGCCCTTCTGATTCACTACCGCAAATATCCTAGGCTTCGTCGCCACCGCGCAACTCCCTTACAATCAATACGACACCCGACCCGCCACTTCGGCTCGGAATCGCCTCATACGCGAAGTTCCACCTTTGACGGGCGTCCGTCAATTCTTCTTCCCAGCGTTCGCCCTTGAGGAACAGCCCCGTTGCACCATTTTTCATCCAGGGCGCTGCATAATCCAGGAGTCGTGGCAGCGGTGCAAAGGCCCGTGCCGTAATAATATCTACAGGTCCGGCCTCCGCCGATTCGACGCGGCCCTGGATGACGTCGGCCGAGAGATGGGCCGCTAGAATGGCCGCCCGCAGGAAGGCGGCCTTTTTCCCGACGCTCTCGATCATCGTGACATGGCCCTGTGGACGCGCGGCCGCGATGATCAGCCCCGGAAAACCGGCGCCGGAGCCAAGATCGACGACACGCGCCGTTTCTGGAATATGGTCGAGCAATTGAAGGCAGTCCCAGACATGTCTTTGCCAGATATGCGGCCATTCGCGCGGGCCGATCAAATTGCTCCTCAGCCGCCAGTCATCCAGCGTGGCGATCACCGAATCGAGGCGGTCGAGCGTTTCACGTGAAACATCGTGAGCGGCCAGGAATACCGCGCGGTCATTCTCGTCACTCACCGGTCATACCGCCTTTGCGCGGCGCTTGACGTGACTGAGCAAGGCGGTCAGCGCGCCCGGCGTCACGCCTTCGATACGCCCGGCCTGGCCAAGCGTCGCCGGCCGGATCGCTTCGAGCTTTTGGCGGACTTCATTCGACAGTCCCCCGACCGCCGCATAATCGAGACCATCCGGAAGCCCGAGGCTTTCGTCCCGGCGGAGGGCCACGACGTCCGCGGCCTGGCGTTCGATATATCCGGCGTACAAAGCCTCGATTTCCAATTGGGCGCCGAGGTCCGTCGGAATTTCGGCGAGGTCCGGCCAGACAGTCGCAAGTTCGGCAAAGCCGATACCCTTGTAGGCGAGATATTCCCAGGCCGAACGCATGCGTCCGTCCTGATTAATCGCCCATCCTGCCTGCGCCGCCTTGGCCGGAGACAGGGTCAGGAATTGCAGTCTTTCGCGGGCCGCGGTTAATGCATCTTGTTTCACGTGAAACACTTTGGCCCGAATCGGGCCCACAATCCCCAGATCGAGGCCTTTTTGGGTCAAACGCTGGTCCGCATTGTCAGCGCGAAGGACCAGACGGTATTCGGCGCGGGATGTGAACATCCGATACGGCTCAGTGACGCCGCGCGTGACGAGATCGTCGATCAAGACGCCAATATACGCCTCCGCCCGGTCGAACGTGACCGAATCTCGCCCATCCGCGCGCCGCGCCGCATTCATTCCGGCAACCAGGCCCTGCGCGCCCGCCTCTTCATAGCCCGTCGTGCCATTAATCTGACCAGCGAGATAAAGCCCCGGCAAGGCCCGAACCTCGAGTGTCGGAGTCAGGGCGCGCGGATCGACATAGTCATATTCGATGGCATAGGCGTATTGGCGGATCACGGCATCCTCGAGCCCCGGAATCGTCCGGATGAACGCATCCTGCACCGTTTCGGGCAGCGACGTGGAAATACCGTTCGGATAGACCGTATCGTCCTCGAGCCCCTCGGGCTCGAGGAATATCTGGTGGCGGTCGCGATCGGCAAACCGATCGACCTTGTCTTCTATCGACGGACAGTAACGGGGGCCGCGGCCCGCAATCGCGCCGGAATAGACAGCTGATTGCCCGATATTGTCGGCGATGATCGCGTGCGTTTCGGGCGTCGTCCACGTGATGCCACAGGCGACCTGAGGCACGCGGATCTCGTCGGTCAGATAGGAAAACGGCACCGGGCGCTCATCTGCGGCCTGCATCTCCAGCCGGTCCCAGGCAATCGTCTTGCCGTCGAGGCGCGCCGGTGTGCCGGTTTTCAAACGGCCCATCGGAAGGCCGAGGGCATAGAGCCGGTCTGACAAGCCAATCGCTGGCGCCTCTCCGGCGCGGCCTGCCGGAATACGCTTCTCGCCGATATGGATCATGCCTTTGAGGAACGTGCCCGTGGTTATGACCACCTTGCTGGCCCGGTATGACTGTCCGGTCAGACCGGTCACACCCGCCAATTTACCATCCTCCAGGATCAAATCCTCGGCGCCATCCTCGATAATGGTCAGGTTCGGATAGTCTGCGAGTTCGGCCTGCATGGCCCGCCGGTAGAGCGCCCGGTCAATCTGTGCACGTGGCCCCCAAACGGCCGGTCCTTTCGAGCGATTCAGCATGCGGAACTGGATGCCCGCCTTGTCTGCCATGCGGCCCATCAGGCCGTCGAGCGCATCAATCTCGCGCACAAGATGGCCTTTGCCGAGTCCACCGATAGCCGGATTGCAACTCATCTCGCCAATGGTTGAACGCTTGTGCGTGACCAGAGCTGTACGCGCGCCATAGCGCGCCGCCGCAGCAGCCGCTTCACAGCCGGCATGTCCGCCGCCGATTACAATCACATCAAATTCGTCTGGCTTCGCCATTACGTCCGCGCCTCGGGATACAGATTATTCAGGCGGACATATAACCGCGCAGCCGCCTAAACCCTAGGGGTCATTTGCCGATGCAGAACGCGGAAAACACTGCTCCCAAGACGTCTTCAACGCCCACGACACCGATAATTGAGCCCAGCTGCCGCAATGCCATGCGCACGTCTTCGGCTGCCAGCTCCGCGCCCAGGTCATTCGTCAGGGCTTCGCGCGCCGCCTCCAGGCTGCCCAATCCGTCCTGTAGCCGGGCCCGATGGCGTTGCCGCGTGATGACCGGTGCTTCGACCGAACGGGCATGCTCGGCCACAAAGCCCGCAATCGCCTGTTCCAATACATCCACGCCATCTCCCGATTTTGCCGAGATGACATGATCAGCGTCGATGGAAGATAGTGGCGCACCGAGATCTGCCTTGTTCAGGACAACAAGATCGCTCGCCCCATAATAATCCGTAGACAGAGCACTGATATCAGGTGTTTCGGCATCGATCAGGAACACGCGCAAGTCTGCGTCCCGTGCCGCCATTTCCGCCCGGCGTACGCCCTCGGCTTCAATCTCGTCCTCGGTCACGCGCAGGCCAGCCGTATCCGCAATCCAGACAACATGGCCGCCAAGCACGCGCCGGACCTCAATGACATCGCGCGTCGTTCCGGCCTTCGCGGTAACGATAGCTGCCTCACGCCGCGCCAAACGGTTGAGAAGCGTCGACTTGCCAGCATTCGGTGCACCGATAATGGCGACCCGGAATCCATCGCGGATCCGTTCGCCGATCCCGCCATCGCCCAGAGCCGCGCGGATCTCGCCGATCACGCGGTCGAGTTTCACCAGTATGGGAGCCGTCGTCTCCTGGGGCGCATCGCCTTCATCGGGAAAGTCGATGGCCACTTCGACCAGCGCGAGCACACCGGTCAGTTCCGCGCGCCAGTTTGCATAGGTTTCGGACAATCCGCCGCCAAGCTGGCGCAGCGCCTGGGCCTTTTGTGCCAGCGTTTCAGCCTCGATGATGTCGGCGACACCCTCAGCTTCGGTGAGATCGAGTTTGCCCGCCTCGAAAGCCCGCCGCGTATATTCGCCGGGCTCGGCAATACGCACGCCTTCATGAGACGTCATCGCGCCCAGCGCATGTTCGATCACAGCTGCGCCGCCATGGAGGTAGAGTTCCAGCGTGTCTTCGCCCGTGTAGCTACCCGGCCCTGGCATGAACACGGCAAGCCCGCGGTCAACAAGGCGACCGCGCTCGTCGCGCATATCAGTCAGGGTCGCATGCCGCGGTGCGGGAATGCCGCTGTCCAGATGCTGCTCGGCCAGCTGCCGCACCATCGGCCCCGACAGGCGAAGAATCGCAATCGCGGCCGGCGGCGCACCCGAAGCGAGGGCGCAGATTGTATCGCGCTCGCTCATATGGGCGCCTGCATCCCTAGTTTTTCATCGCCTCGAAGAACTCATCATTCGTCTTCGTCTGGCGGAGTTTGTCGATCAGGAAGTCAATCGCATCATTGGTGCCCATCGGACCCAGGATACGGCGAAGGATGTAGATCTTGGAGAGCTGGTCTGGCGGCGTGATCAGTTCTTCTTTCCGCGTACCGGACTTCATGATGTCGATGGCCGGGAAGGTGCGCTTGTCGGCAATCTTCCGGTCGAGCACGACTTCCGAGTTACCCGTACCCTTGAATTCCTCGAAAATCACTTCGTCCATCCGGCTACCAGTATCGATCAGCGCCGTGGCAACGATTGTGAGTGAGCCACCGTTCTCTACGTTCCGGGCGGCACCGAAGAACCGTTTCGGGCGCTGCAATGCGTTGGCATCAACACCGCCGGTCAGGACTTTGCCCGAACTCGGCACGGTCGTGTTGTAGGCACGGCCCAGACGCGTGATCGAGTCGAGCAGGATGACAACGTCGCGCTTGTGCTCGACGAGGCGTTTTGCTTTTTCGATCACCATTTCTGCAACCTGGACGTGGCGGGTGGCTGGTTCATCGAACGTGGAGGCGACAACTTCGCCTTTCACGGTCCGGCGCATGTCGGTCACTTCTTCCGGGCGCTCGTCAATCAGCAGCACGATCAGGTAGCATTCCGGGTGGTTTTCTTCGATGGCCGCAGCAATGTTCTGCAACAGCACTGTCTTACCGGTCCGTGGCGGCGCAACGATCAGCGCGCGCTGGCCTTTGCCGATTGGCGCCACGATATCGATGACCCGGCCCGAGCGATCCTTCTTCGTTGGATCGCTGCTTTCCATCTTCATCCGTTCTTCGGGATAAAGCGGTGTCAGGTTGTCGAAGTGGACTTTCTGGCGGGCCTTCTCTGGCTCCTCGAAATTGATCTTCGACACGTCGGTCAGCGCAAAATAGCGCTCATTGTCCTGTGGTGCCGTGATTGGTCCCTCGACCGTGTCGCCGGTTCGGATGTTGGCCTTTTTCAGCACTTCCGGGCTGACATAGATGTCATCCGGGCCAGGCAGGTAGTTGGATTCCGGCGACCGCAGGAAACCGAAACCGTCCGTCAGCACTTCCAGAACGCCCAGGCCTGTAATCTCGACCTCACTATCAGCCAGTTCTTTGAGGATCGCGAACAGCATGTCTTGCGTCCGCAGCGCCGAGGCGTTCTCGACCTCAAGCTCTTCGGCATAGAGCAACAGCTCTTCCGGCGATTTTGCTTTGAGTTCGCGCAGGGTGACGCTGGTAACGTTGTCGAGCATGGATGAAGCCATTCAGGGAAAATCCGGATGTAAGTCGGGTTAAAGACTGGATTGGGGAAACCGGGCGAAAATGGAGAACGCGCTGCACAAGGACTGTGCGCCGGTTGAGCGCATATGGGCCAAGCAGGGCCGTTTCGTCAAGTAGCAATGGCTTTGGGGCCTCAGAACGGCTTCACGGCCACCAATATGACGATGACGATCATCAGCAGGAATGGCACTTCGTTCAGCATGCGCAGCTGCCGGGCCGACACGCCGTCGCCACCCCGGTCCACTTTCTTGCCAAGCCGGATAAAATAGCCGTGCAGTCCCGACAAGATCAGGACCAGAACCAGTTTCACATGCAGCCAGCCCTGCGACAGCAGTGCCGGATTCATCCACAACATGGTCAGGCCGAACACCCAGACCAGGATCAGGCTCGGATTCATGATGATCATGCGCAGCTGGTACGAGGCCTTCTTCATCGCTTCATAAAGCGGCTCACCCGGGCTGCTCGACAGCTGGTGGATCTTGTAACGCGGATAGACCAGTAGGCTCGCCATCAATGCGACGACAAAGATGATGTGCAGCGCCTTTACCCAGAGATACAGCATCAGATCCAGCCCCTAATCTGCCGCCACTTTCACGGCCTGCCCGGCTTTCCGTGCCACATCGGCGTGCGGACATCCAGACGCGCCCGTCGGGCACAGACGGCTGCCGGCACACGACCGGATACTTCCAGCCATATCCAGCGCTGCGAGCGTCTCGCCAGCCAGCGTCCGGATAAAGCCCGGATGCACCCCAAGGGCTTCAACGCGCGTATAACTCGGCGCGCCATGCTGCTCGGCGAGCAATTTGTATTCTTCGCCCAGCTCCACCAGCGTCTCGATATGCTCGGAAACGAAGGCGATCGGCGCGATCAGGATATTGCGCTTGTCCTGCGCCGCCCGTTCGACTTCGGCATCGGTCGATGGGCCGATCCATTTAAGCGGGCCAACCCGTGATTGGTAGCAGCCGACAACATCCCAATCCTGCGGCACGCGCGCCGCGATCATCGCTGTCAGCGTTTCGCACTGCCACTGGTACGGGTCGCCGGCCGCAACAATCTTTTCCGGCAAGCCGTGCGCCGACAGCAGTAATCGCACATCAGCCGGCCGGCCCGCCTTGTCGAAGGCGGCCATGATCTGGTCGACATGTGCCGCGATGAAACTCTCCTCGAAAGGATAGCAACAGACCGTGCGTGTCGGTCCGGCATAATGTTTCTTCCACTCCTTCAGCGACGAGCCCGTCGTGGTCGTGGAGAATTGCGGATACAGCGGTAACAGCACGACTTCATCGGCGCCCCAGGCTGTAACGTCCTTCGCGGTGTCTTTCGTGAATGGGTGCCAGTAGCGCATCGCAATGAAGGTGCGCACCTCATCGCCGGGAAGCGAAGCTGCCAGCTGGATTTGCAGCGCTTCGGCCTGTTTCTCGGTCTCGGGCAGCAGGGGCGATCCGCCGCCGGGACCCATCAGGGCATAATTCTTCCGCGCGGATGGGGCTCTTGTCTTCGAGATGAACCGCGCCAGGGCCCAGCGGATCGGCAGCGGCGCCTGGATGATGGCCGGGTCGTCAAACAGGTTGCGCAGGAATGGCTGTACCGCGTCAGGCCCGTCAGGCCCCCCGAGATTGAACAATACAACAGCAATTCTGCGACCCATCAGCGATCAGCCTTCCCGAACGATTTTCAGGACACGTTCGACATTCGCGATCGGTGTTTCCGGCCGGACGCCGTGCCCCAGATTGAAGATATGGGGGCGACCGGCATAGGCTTCCACCAGGTCCCGGACGCGCGCATCCAGCCGCTCACCGCCTTCGATCAGCAGGAGCGGGTCAAGATGTCCCTGAACCGGCATGCCCTCCGGCAGGGCTGTATTCACAAATAGCGGAACCGCTGCGGTATCCAGCCCGACAGCCGTCACCCCGGTCACCCGTGCATATTCCGGCAACATCGCGCCCGCGCCGCGCGGAAATCCGGTAATTGGCACAGTCACGCCCATGTCGCGCAACATCGCCACGAGTTTCGTGGTTGGCCGGATGATGACTTCACGGAAAATATTGTCCGGCAGCCCTTCGGCCCAGCTGTCGAACAGCATCAGGGCATCCGCCCCGGCTTCAACCTGTTTCACCAGGTAATGCGCCGTCGCTTCAATGACATAGTCCATCACGGCGGCCAGCTCGTCCGGCCGGCCATGGGCCCAGCGCCAGGCCAGCGACTTGTCGGTCTTGCCGCGTCCTTCGATGGCATAGAGGCTCACCGTCCAGGGCGATCCGGCAAAACCGATCAGGGCTGTCTCCTTGGGCAGCTCTGCCTTGACCCGGGCGACTGTCTCATAGACCGGCGCCAGCCTGTCAGCCGCCTTGATCGCAGGCACCTTGGCCAGGTCTGAAGCCGACTCGATCTGCTGGACGATTGGCCCGACGCCCTTCTCGAATTCCACACCGAGGCCCATCGCGTCGAGGATCAGCAGGATATCGGCAAACAGGATCGCCCCGTCCATGCCATAGCGGCGAATGGGCTGAAGCGTTGCTTCTGTCGCCATTGACGGTGTGTAGCAGAAATCGAGAAAGTTCTTGGCCCGTGATCTCAACTCGAGATATTCCGGCAAGTGACGCCCGGCCTGTCGCATCATCCATACCGGAGGCCTCTTGGCTGGTGTTCCTCCGAGGACGCTGATCAGTTTCGGTTTGCCGGTTTGCCCCATGACCCTCAAATCCCTCATATCTCAAAAGCCCGTCAGGGCGCTTATTATTACTATCCGGTGATATCAGGGGAGAAAGGCCACTCACAGGATTTGTCCAGCGAAATCCACACGCGAGTCACAGGGTGTCGCACCCCGTTAACACTCGCTTAACCATCAATCGCCGCGTGGGTTAATGGCAGGTTAACGCCCCTTATGGAGTCACAGGATGAAACATAGCGGGAATACCCGGGAGTCAGATTCGGTCGCATGTGAATGGATTGTGACTCCCGGTGTGACGATTCACCTGTCCACAGGTTGTACACAGGCCTTGTGAAAACGGTCGGCCATCGGCAAGAGAGTGTGCCATGCCCAGTCCTCAACGCCCGAGCATCTATTTCAACGTTCACCTCGTGTCAGACAGCACGGGTGAAACCCTGAACGCTGTCCAGCGCGCGGCCTGCGCCCAGTTCGAGAATGTACAGGCGCTCGAGCACAACTACTACCTCGTCCGATCGGAGCGCCAGCTTGAACGCGTGATGCGCGAGATCGAGGCGGCGCCCGGCGTGGTCTGGTACACGATCTCGGACGAAGCCCTGCGCGCCCGGCTCGAATCCTTCTGCCGCGAACGCGGCGTGGCGACCCTGCCCGTCCTCGATGCCTCCATCGCCATGCTCGGCCGCCATCTCGGCATTGCTGCCAACCACAAGGTTGCCGGCCAGCACGCGCTCGACCAGGACTATTTCGACCGGATGGAAGCGATCAATTTCACGCTCGCCCATGATGACGGCCAGAATGTTGACGGCCTGATCGGTGCCGACGTCATCCTGCTCGGTGTCAGCCGCACATCCAAGACGCCAACCTGCGTCTACCTTGCCAATCGTAAGGTCCGCGCCGGCAATATCCCGCTCGTGCCAGGCGTCCAGCTGCCTTCCTTCATCGAGGAGTTTGGCGAGAAGGGCCCTATGGTTGTCGGTCTCAAGATCAGTGCAGAACGCCTTGTCCAGATCCGGCGGCAGCGCCTGATCTCGCTGAACCAGGACGAGCACACGATTTATGCCGATGAAGATGCGGTGCGCGATGAGGTCACCCAGGCCAACCGCCTGTTCCAGCGCAACAAGTGGAAAACCATCGACGTCTCACGCCGCTCGGTCGAGGAAACCGCCGCCGCAATCCTGAACCTCCTGAATGAGCGGCGCGCCCAGCTATGAGCCTCGACATCATCCTCGCCTCAGGCAGCGCCAGCCGCCAGGGCCTGCTCGCTGGCGCCGGCGTCGACGCGGCCAGCATCCGGCCGAATGTTGACGAAGATGCCGTCAAGGACGCCCTGCGTGCCCAGGGCATGTCGGTTCGTGATCAGGCCATGAAACTGGCCGAGCTCAAGGCCGTGAAAGTGTCCAGCCGCACACCCGGGCTTGTTGTCGGCGGCGACCAGATGTTGTCGCTGGAAAACGAGGCTTTCGACAAGCCGGCCGACTTCGCCGCTGCACGCGATCATTTACGCAAGCTCTCGGGCAAGACCCATACGCTGGAAACAGCCATCGTCGTCTGCGAAAATGGCGCGCCTGTCTGGCGCCATCTCGCCCGGCCGAAACTCACTGTGCGCCCGCTCAGCGAAGACTTTATCGAATCCTATGTTGCGCGTGCCGGTGAGGCGCTGCTCTCGACCGTTGGCGCCTACCAGCTCGAGGGTCTCGGCGCGCAACTCTTCACGAAGATCGAAGGTGATTATTTCTCGATCCTCGGCCTGCCGCTTTTGCCGTTGCTGGACTATTTCCGTACGCGCGGGGCGCTCGCATCATGACCCAGCTGTATGGCGTCATCGGCGATCCGATTGCCCATTCACTCTCGCCGCTCATCCACAATGAGTGGCTGCGCGAGCACGATATCGACGCCACTTACAAGGCCATGCAGGTGCCGGCGGGCGAACTGGAAGAGGCGCTCGCAACGCTCACGCGCCAGGGCGCGCGCGGGCTGAACATCACCCTGCCCCACAAGCAGGCTGCGCTCGCGCTGGCCGAGGAAAAAGGCGATCTCGCCCGGCGCATCGGCGCCGCCAATACACTGGTCCGTACGGATTCCGGCGGCTGGCACGCTGAGAATACGGATGCGCCCGGTTTCATCCACACGCTCGACAAGGCCGGTGTGGATGTGGCCGGAAAAAATGTCTTCCTGCTGGGGGCGGGCGGATCAGCCCGGGCACTGGCCGTCGTGCTGACCGATCTCGGCGCAGACCTCACCATATGCAACCGGACAATATCGCGCGCTGAGGAGATCGCCGACAACCTGCTGACGAAGCCGGAAATCTGCACGCTTGATGTGGGTCTCGAGCGCCTTGCGACCGCCGAACTGGTCGTCAACACGGTGAGTCTCGGCTATTCCGGACAAGCGCTCGAATTGCCGAAGGGCACAGGCAAGACGTTCTACGACATCAACTATGGCAAGGCGGCAGCCCCCACGCTCGCGCATGCCGCCGCGCAGGACTGGCGCACAATGGACGGCCTGGGCATGCTGGTCGCGCAAGCGGCCTTCGCATTCGAGCTTTGGTTCGGCATTGTGCCGGATATGGAGGGCGCCGAGATTCGGTGCCGCGCCATCGTGGAGGCCACGACATGATCATTCTTGGGATGACAGGCTCCATCGGCATGGGAAAATCTGCCACCGCAGAACTCTTCCGCGAAGAGGGTGTGCCCGTCTATGATGCCGATGCCGCCGTCCACGCACTCTATGCTAAGGGCGGCGCCGCCGTCGCGCCCGTTGAAGCCGCCTTTCCGGGCGTCGCCGTTGATGGCGCTATCGACCGCACGCGCCTGCGGGAACGCGTGCTGGATGATGCCGAGGCCATGAAGCAGCTCGAAGCCATCGTGCATCCTCTCGCCGGTGCGGCCCAGCATGATTTCCGCCAGGCTGCCCGCGAATCCGGCGCGCCTTTCGTGGTCGTCGACATTCCGCTCCTGTATGAAACAGGCGGCTGGCAGTACTGCGACTATGTCGTCGTCGTCACGGCCTCGGCGGCGGTTCAGCGCGAACGCGTCCTGTCCCGACCGGGAATGACAGAACACGTTTTTGAATCCATTCTTGCCCGTCAGGTGCCCGACGCCGAAAAGCGCGCGCGGGCCGATTTCATCATCCCGACGGAACATGGTTTCGAGTTTGCGCGCGACCTGGTTCGCGCCATAATCGCGCTGATGAATCGCAAGGACAAAGAAGACCACGCATGACCACACTCATCCGCGAAATAGCCTTCGACACCGAAACGACAGGCCTCAATCCGAATGAGGGCGACCGGATTATCGAGATCGGCGCCGTCGAGATGATCAATCATATCCCGACCGGCAAGACGTTCCGTACACTGATCCACCCGCGACGGTCCGTGTCGGTCGATACGGTCCGCATCACCGGCATCACGGACGAGCACCTGAAGGACGCCCCCTTCTTCGAGGAAGAGCACGTGATTGGGGCTTTCCTCGAATTTATCGGCGACGACATGCTGGTCGCGCACAATGCCGGCTTCGACCGCGGATTTCTCAACATGGAGCTTGCGCTCTGCGGACGGCCCCTGATTGAAGATGACCGCTTCATCGATACCGCCGCCATGGCGCGCAAGAAATATCCTGGCGCTCCGGCGAGTCTCGATGCGCTCTGCAAGCGTTTCGACATTTCGCTTGAAAGCCGCACACTTCACGGCGCCCTGCTCGACAGTCAGTTGCTGGCCAGCGTCTATCTGGAACTTCTGGGTGGACGTGCGCGCGCCTTTTCCTTTGACGCTCCGACGGAAGAATCAGGCACCGGCGAACGGCGCGCCGCGCGTCAGCGGCCAACGCCGCTCGCGCCATTGCTCACGTCGTCAGAGCAGGCAGCCCACGCGACGTTCATCGAGACACTTGGCCCCGACTGTCTCTGGAAACAGGCCTGAGGCCTATTGCTGGGTCGGGGCGGGAGCCGCAGCAGCGCGGCGCACTTGGGCCTGGTACAGTGCGACAAAGTCGACCGGATCGATCAACAGGGGCGGGAAGCCACCTTCGCGCGTAATCTCGGCAATGATCCGGCGGGCGAATGGGAACAGCAGGCGCGGGCATTCGATCAACAGCATGGGCTCAAGCTGGTCTTCAGTGATGTTCTGCAACTGGAACAGGCCAGCGTAATCGAGTTCGGTGATGAACATCACCTTGCCATCGGACAGCGCCTTGGCTGAAAGCTTGAGCGACACTTCAAACAGGCCATTGCCATCAGCGTGCGGCTTGGCGCCGACATCAATGCCAAGGTCGATGTTTGGTTGGGCCTGGACAGGGGAATGACCTGGATTTTCGAACGACAGGTCTTTCACATACTGGCCGAGAACGCGCATAACCGGCGCGGCTGGCTTATCGCCGTTGGGGTCCTGTGGGGGAGTGGGGTTTCCCGGTGCGCTCGTGTCTGTCATGATGTTTCCTCTACCTGGATCGCACCGCGCGCCTAGCATGCGGCCTCCCATGGCGCAACGCATCACTGGCTTCACAAGGCCATAGTGACTATCTAGATAGGACACCGCCGAATGCCTGAAGGAAATTTGCTCTAAATGTTCGACCCAGTGATCGAGGTTCTTGTGCTTGCAGCCGTGGCGCTGATCGTGCTGTCACGTCTTTATATGGCGCTCGGCCGTGGCGGAAACGACCGGCCCGTGCAGCGCCCGTCAGCATCCCAGACGCCAAGAGACGTTGCGCCGGCAGACCTTGCCGAACGTCGCCAGCGCCGGGAACAGGCCGAACGCCCTATCTTCACGGGCCCCGCTGCGGGCGGCCTTGAAGACATTTACAACGCTGACAACAGCTTTTCGGCTGCGGGTTTCATGCAGGGCGCGAAAGCTGCCTACCAGATGATTGTGGCGGCCTTTGCACGGGGCGACCGCGACACGCTGCGCCCGCTGCTTGATGACGATGTCTACGAGGCTTGGGACGAAGCCATCACGGCGCGTGAGGCCAGCGGTGAGAAGGCGTTTGAATTGCTGCGTATCAAGCGGGCAGAAATCGATAGTGCAGAGCTTGATGGCAGCATGGCGCGGATCATGATCCGCTATGAGGCGGAGCTTGGCGATGGGGAACTTACCCGCACGGCCAAGGAAGTCTGGACGTTCATGCGCGATGTGACGGCGTCTGATCCCAACTGGATTCTCGACGACGTCGAAGCGGCCAACTAGGCACAAGCAGCATCTTTCGGATGACAGGCGCGCGCGAAGCGGGCCATAAATTGCGTCATGCTTCGCTCTCTCGCTGTCATCTTCCTGTCGCTCGCGCTGGTCTCGTGCCAAAGTTCACTGCGCCCGCCAATCACTTATCCGGGACAGGACGTCGCTGTGCTGAAGGCGCCGCCTTCAACGACTGGCGCGCCACAAGCCTATGCCGACCTTCCCGGCTGGTCTTCGGCCGGGCTCACGGCCAGCCTCCAGGCGTTCAAACGGAGTTGCGCGCGCCTCTCGAAGCGGCCCAAGGCCGATTATGTCTCGGCCAATGCCACCTGGGCCGGCACGGTCTCGGATTGGCTACCGGCATGTGCATCGCTCCAGCGCGCGCATGATGAAGCCGGTGCGCGCGCCGCCTTTGAATGTCTTTTCTTTCCGATCGAGGCCCTGTCGCCGGATGGTGCGAGCCGGTTTACCGGTTATTTCGAGCCGACCTATGAGGCACGCCGCAGCCCCGTTCCCCCCTATACAGAACCGGTCCCTGCCCTGCCCGCTGACCTTGTTCCGAACGGCGCCTCGCCGCTCCAGCGCCTGCGGAACGGCAAGACGCGGCCCTATCCGGCGCGCGAAGAGATTACCCGCAATGGTGTGACCGCGATTGCCTATGCGCATCCGTCGGATGTCTTTTTCCTTCAGATCCAGGGGTCGGGCCGGCTCAGGTTTCCCGATGGGTCCACCACGCGCGCCGTCTATGCCGCCCATAACGGCCAACCTTTCCGGTCGACGGCCAACTGGCTGATGGAGACGGGCCGTATCTCGCGGGGTCAGGCAGACATGCAGGGTATCCGGGCATGGATGGACAGGGCCGGTCCGACCGAGGCCCGCCTCGCGATGAACCAGAATCCGCGCTATGTCTTCTTCCGTGCCGAACCTGAAGGCGACCCCACGCTTGGCCCGGCAGGCGCGCAGGGCGTGCCGCTGACACCGCTTGGCTCAATGGCTGTCGACACCAGCATCCAGCCGCTGGGCGTCCCCATGTTTGTGCAAACCACGGCGCCGGGCCTCGGTGGCAACTGGTCGGGCCTGCTCATCTCGCAGGACACTGGCGGCGCTATCAAGGGCGCCGTGCGCGGCGATCTCTATTTCGGCACCGGTCCAGCCGCCGGGGCACGCGCCGGAACCATGAACGCGCCGGGACGGCTTTGGGTGCTCTTGCCGCGCAGTGTGGCCGAAAGCTTGATCCGCGCGATGCAGGTATCCGACGCGTCCGACCTTGGCGTTCCGCCGTTCGCGCCTTAGACGGAGCCGATGTCGAAGCGTCGCCTGACCCCTGAAGAAGCGAAAGCCTGGTCGCGCGTTGCCAAGTCGATCAAACGGATCGGGCCGGAGGCGTCAGACTTCGGAGCGCTTGTTTCGGCGGTTGAGGCGGGTGAACCGGCGAACCTGCCCCGTACCACCCCCCCTGCCACGCCCTTGCGGCGCCCGGTTTCGGG
>NZ_JBBKXE010000023.1:0-10695 GCF_037969335.1 Hyphomonas sp.
CTCCCACCGGCGAGTGTTCCGGCGGCGACACCGGCTGCCGTGCCGACAGCGGCGCCTGCGCCAAGCTGGGGCGCGCCGGAGACAAGGCCCGTCGCGATGCCGGGGCCGAACAGGCCGAGCGCGAGCAGGGACAGCGAGCCCAGAATGACAGAGGCGGCCTGTTCGAGCGTCACATTGTCCGGCTCGAACGTCGCCGTGATCGCGGTGAAGATGGTCGAGCCGATCCCGACAATGATTGCGAGCACCATGAGCTTGATGCCCGACGCGATGACATTGCCGAGAACTTTCTCGGCGAGGAAGCTTGTCTTGTTCCAGAGCGCGAAGGGGATCAGCACAAAGCCTGCAAGCGTTGTCAGCTTGAACTCGATAATGGTGACGAAGAGCTGGATCGCAAGAAAGAAGAAGGCGAGAAGCGTGATCAGCCAGGCGAGGAAGAGGACGGCAATGATCACGATATTTTCGAAGAAGGCGATCGGCCCGGTAAGCTTCCTGATTTCATCAAGCAGGGGATAGGCGGCATCAAAGCCTGTCGCGGCGACGAAGCCCGGTTTGACGATATCATCGGCGGTCAGCGTCCCGCCGGTCGCGTTGAGGCCGAGCTGGGCAAAACTCCGGAACACGACGTCGGCAAGCAGGGCGAAGTTACCAAGTATGAGCGCGAAAGCTCCGACATAGAGAACCTTCTTAAGAAACCGGCCGATGACATCTGTGTCCGGTCCCATGGCCCAGAAGAGTCCGGCCAGCGTGATATCGATCGCGATCAGGACCGAGGTCAGGTAAGCGACATCGCCCTCAAGCAATCCGAACCCGCTATCGATATAGGTCGAAAAGGTCGCGACGAACTGGTCGATGACATTGAGATCCTCCATTGCCATCAGTCCCGCGTATAGGCGGCGCCGTCGCCGCGGAAACGCTCATGGCGCACACGGGCCTGCTCCTCGAGTGCGGCGCGCCGGGAGGATTCGACCGTCTCCATCCGGTACTGCGCCGTCATCAATTTCTGCATCTGTACCTGCTGCGCGATGGAGAGCGCGATCAGCTGGTTACCAGCCTGTAGGGCGGAGAGATTGCCGGAGGCGGACTGGCTTGCTGCAACAAGCTCGCTGAGCGTAGCTTGCGAGTCCGCGATAGCCGACACGATCGCGGACTGGACCTGCACAGCGCCTGCGAAACTGCTTCGCGACAGGCGCCACTGGTCCCTCGCCTGAACAATTATTTCTTCGTTCGAGAGGTTTTCGTATCTCTCCGGGAAGGCGTCCTCATAGCGGCGTTCGGATGTCTCGACCTCGTAGGAAATCTCGTCCGCCTCGCGCATCAGCGTATCGATCCGTTCGAGCAGACGCTTGAGGTGCTCGATCGAGGCGTAGTCGAGGCGTTTCAAATCCTCAGCCTGGTTCAGCAGCATCTGGGCCTCGTGCTGGAGCTGCGTGACCTGGTTGTTGATTTGCTCCAGCGTATTGGTGGCCGTCACAATGTTCTGCACCAGGTTCGTCGGGTCGATCACGACGTCCCCGACACCGAGCAGGGCGTCTGCGTGCGGTACTGTCAGGGACAGTCCCAACATCCCCACGAGTACAGCGGTCACTCTGCGGCGCATGCCGCGGCCTCCCTGTCAGCCATGAGGTCAGAGGCCCAGTCGAGCCCCTTCGCCGCGAGCCAGGCGGCGGCGAACCCCTCCGGTCCCACGATGCTCACAATCTCATTCATCTGCATTTGATCGGCCTTCGACCCGGCCGCGCAGAAGGCGAGCGCCAGAGGACCCAGTTCCAGATCGAAGAGCCGGTTGCCCGCCGGGCATTGCAGGTAATAGTCCCGTTTCGGCGTCGCCCGCGCGATCATTTCGACCTGCCTCGCATTGAGACCAAACGCATCATAGGTCCGTGCCTGTCCCGGTTCTTCGGCTCGTGCATTGGCAAGAAAGATTCGTGTCGGGGCGCTTTCAATGAGCGCTGGAGCAATCGGGCTGCCTGTGACATCGGCAAGGCTCTGCGTCGCAAACACGACCGACACGTTCTTCTTGCGAAGCGTCTTCAGCCAGTCGCGCAGGCGCCCTGCAAAGAGCGGATGGTCGAGAAAGAGCCAGGCTTCGTCGAGAATGAGCAGCGTCGCTCGCCCGTCGAACCGGGCTTCCAGCCTCTGGAAGAGATGGGCAAGCACCGGTGCAGCCAGCCGCCGGTCCTGCATCAGCGCCTCCATTTCGAAACAGGCCATGTCGGAGGCCGCAAAACTGTCGGCATCTGCATCCAGCAGTGCGCCATAGGGACCTTCCAGCGTGTAAGGCTGCAGCGCCTGTCTGAGCGTGGACGACTGGATCAGGGCCGTAAGTCCCGTCAGCGTCCGTTGGCGGCTGGGCGCCGCCGCAAGGCTTTGCAAGGCCGACCAGACCGCCTCGCGGACTTCCGGGGTGACCTGGACGCCTTCCTGTTTGATCAGCGCCAGGACCCAGCTTTCCGCCGCTGGCAGGGCAGCCTCATCGGCGAGGTCTGCGAGGGGCTGAAACGCGTGTGCGCCATCAACACCGAGGTCATACCAGTCACCGCCGAGCGCGAGCGTCATGGCGCGCGCTGAACCACCCTTGTCGAATACGAACACCTGGGCATTTTCATAGCGACGGAACTGGAGCGCGAGCAGGGAGAGGAGCACGGACTTGCCGGCCCCCGTTGGTCCTACAATCATCATATGTCCGACATCGCCTTGCGTATGCACGAGCCGGAACGGCGTGGAACTGACCGAACGCGCCATCAGAAGCGGCGGGCCATTCAGATGGTCGTTGCGCTCGGGCCCGGCCCATTGGGCCGAGAGCGGCGCCATGTGGGAGAGGTCCAGCGTATTAAGGAGCGGTTGGCGGACATTGGCATAGGCCTCGCCCGGCAGGGTGCCGAGCCAGGCGTCGAGCGCGTTCAGGGTTTCCGGTGTCGCGGTGAACCCGCGGGCATTGATCACGCGTTCGGCGGCCCGGATACGTTCCTCCGCCACAAGCGGATCGGCATGAGTTAGAACCAGCGTTGCTGTGTAATATCCGAACGCAACATGGCCTGCGCCAAGCGCCTGAAGGGCGGCGTCGACATCGGTCGCCTGATTATCAGCATCCGTGTTGAACTGGGTCGCCTGCTCATTGGTCAGGATTTCACGGACATAGGACACGAGCGAGCGGCGCTTGGCGAGCCAGCCGCGCATGTAACGGTTCAGGATCCTTTCGGCATCCTGCTTGTCGAGCGGTATGAACCGCGTCACCCAGCGATATGGAAAGCCCAGCTGGTCGAGTTCGGCCAGCAGGCAGGGCTCGCTCGCTGCAGGGAACCTGCGCACCGTCAGGACTTTAAGCGTCTCGTCCCCAAGCGTGGGTGCAAGACCGCCGGTCGCATCGGTGTCGGCGAGCAGGCCATCCAGGAACATTGGTGCGTCAGGCGCGCGCACAGGATGGCGCTTGAGCGAGATACAGCCGTGGAGATAGGTGAGGGTGGCATCGTCACCGAGGAACCGTGCCTCGGGCATCAGGTCGGCCATCAGGTCCAGCGCGCGAGCAGTCTCGGTTTCAAATCGGTCCAGGTTCTCAACAAAGAAGTTGCGCGGCGCCTCGGCCGGATCCTCGATGAAGAGTTTCTCGACCCGGGCCGTCCGGTCAGCCGGCGGCATCCAGCTGAGGGTCAGGTAGCAATCGGTCTCGAAATGCCGGCCGGCCTCTTCGAACCAGGCCCGGCGTTCCTCATCAACGAGCCAGGCGGCCGGATCACGCCAGACACTGTCCGGATAGGTCGTCGAGGCTCGGCGGTCGGCTTCGAACCAGAGTGCCCATCCGGACCCGAACCGCATCAGCAGATTGTTCATCCGGGCCGAGATGGAGACCAGTTCTTCCGGTGTCGCACTCTCGAGGTCGGGGCCGCGATAGGCAATCGTGCGCTGCAGGCTGCCATCCTTGTTGAGGACAATGCCAGGCGCGACGAGGGCGGCCCATTTAAGGTGATCGACGAGCCGGGCCGGGCGGGCACGGTATTCGCGGAGGTTCAACATGCGAGATACCCCTTGTGGCGGACGTGCCGGATCAGGACGTCCAGGAATTGCGGGTCACGGCGCGCCGCAAAGACGCAAAGCCCATGGGCGATCAGCCAATAGGCAAGCCCAACACCCCAGAGCTGGAGACCGAGCCCCAGGGCCGCAGCGAGCGTGCCATTGACGATGGTCGCCATGCGCGGCGCACCCGCGATGAGGATCGGCTCCGTGAGTGCGCGGTGGACCGGCGTCACATAGCCTTCAGGGAGGGGCGCACGCGCGGACATCAGAACGTTGCCCCACCGCCGAACGAGAAGAAGGAGAGGAAGAAGGAGGTCGCGGCAAAGGCAATGGAAAGCCCGAACACGATCTGCAGGAGCTTGCGCATCCCGCCGCCGCTTTCGCCAAACGCGAGGCCGAGGCCGGTCAGAATGATGACGATCGTGGCGAGGATTTTAGCGACCGGGCCCTCGATGGATTCCAGGATCGATTGCAGCGGCCCTTCCCAGGGCATGCCGGATCCGGCTGCATGGGCAGGCAGGACAAGGACCAGCGTGAGGGCGGTCAGGCTGACGGTTTTTGCCATGTCTCGGTTCATCGGGAGTGTTCCTTTCAGTGGTGGAGTGCAGAAGGTTGGAGAGACGGCAGGTTCGGCAGGACGAGCTGCAGATCGGGCACAATCGGGCGAAGGTCGTAGCCATGTCGTCCGAGCCCGTAGAGCGAGGCGACGGTCTCGACCCGGCGCGATCCGAGCCGACGCGCGATGAACACGACGCAGTCCACCGTCTCGGAGATAAGGTCATGCGGGACGTTTACGGCCGCCTCTCCGATCAGTTGTTCGAGCCGGGAGAGGCCGGCGAGCGCGGAGTTTGCATGCAGCGTCGCGATCCCGCCCGGGTGGCCGGTATTCCAGGCCTTCAGCATGTCGAGCGCTTCAGCCCCGCGCACTTCGCCAATGATGATCCGATCGGGCCTGAGCCGCAGGGTCGAGCGCACAAGGGCCGACAGGGTCACCGATCCTGGCTGTGTGCGCAGCTGCACGACATCCGGTGCGCCGCAGGCGAGCTCGCGCGTGTCTTCGAGGATCACCAGCCGGTCGCCGGTCTCGGCCATTTCAGCAAGGAGCGCATTGGCGAGCGTGGTCTTGCCCGATCCCGTCCCGCCGACAATCAGTATGTTTGACTTGTCGAGCACGGCGCGCCGCAGCGCATCGGCATGGTGGCCGCTCATCACGCCCGAAGCGACATATTCATCAAGCCGAATGACGCGGCCGGCGGGTTTGCGGATCGAGAAGCATGGCCCCGGCGCCACCGGCGGCAACACACCCTCGAACCGTTCGCCGCCCATGGGCAGCTCGGCGGACACAAGTGGCGCGTCCGCCGTCGCGTCACGCCGCATATGAGTTGCGACCAGCCGGATCACGCGCTCGACCTGGGCCCGTGCCAACACCGCGCCGCAGGCAGTACGCCCCGCGCCATGCCGTTCGATCCAGAGTCGGCCATCGGGATTGACCATGATCTCGATGACCTGGGCATCGGCCAGTGCCGCCATGATGATAGGCCCGAAAGCTGTCGCCAGCATGTCGCTGGTGCGGATGAGGCTCTGGGCTTCACGCATCGATCCCGCTCCGCACGCCTAGCCGGTCAAGCTCGGCTTCGCTGACAAAGTCGGACGGCCCAGCAATGAACTCCTCGATGGCATTTTGCAGGATCCTGTCGCCGGAGCGCACGCTTTCGGCCACCTGACGAACAAAGAAATCGAACCTTAGGTCACCCTTGGCCCGCGCCGCATCGAGCTGGTCGGCCGGCACTGGCGGCGTCACGGTCAGAAAATAGCGGACATAAGTCGAGACGGTCTCGCCAAGGATCAGGTGATGGCGTTCGAGCCGTCCGAACTGGCGGGTCAACCGGTCGAGCCGCCGCGTGATAGCGGCGTCCCGCTGGTCGTCCGTGTCGCCCGCAAACAAGGCGGCGAGCGCCCGGTCGACAATCTTGCTTTCTGAGAGGCCCGGTCGCCTGGCCATGGCCCGGAGCCGAACGAGATTTTCTGCAGAGATATAGGGCTGGATGCGCGGCTTCATTTGTTGCCCCGTCCAGTCAGGTCAATCCCGGTCGTCTGTTCCAGTCCGTCCGCAATCGGGATCGCATCGAACAGCCCTTTCTGGAGTGGCTGGCGAGGCCGGGACGCGCGGGCCGGCCCGGGCGACCGGGGGCCCTTTGGCCCGGGGGATTGGACTGGAGTGCCAGCGCTTCCAAAGCCAGGTCCACCTTCATCGCTCTCGTCAGAGGCAGGCGGGACCATCAGGCCTTCATGCAGGGTCCGGATCTGCTGACCCCAGTCATCCAGGCGAGCTTCGGGCAGGGCCTCACCATCCCGGGGCGACTTCGTAAGGCGTGAGGTGAAATTGCGATCGGCATAATAGCGCAGCTTCTTCGCCCGGATCGGCTGACAGCCGGCAACAAGGACAAGCTCCTCGGACGAGGGCAGCTGCATGACTTCGCCGGGCGTCAGCAATTGCCGGGCGGTTTCCTGGCGCGATACCATCTTGTGCGACAGCCAGGGCGCCAGCCGGTGGCCGGCATAATTCTTCATCGCGCGCTGTTCGGTCTTGGTCCCGAGCGCATCTGAAATCCGCTTGGCCGTACGCTCGTCATTGGTCGCGAAGGCCACCCGGACATGACAATTGTCCAATATGGCGTTCGATGGACCATAGGCCTTTTCGATCTGGTTCAGCGATTGCGCGATCAGGAAGGCCTTGAGACCATAACCTGCCATGTAGGCGAGCGCGCTCTCGAAGAAATCGAGCCGGCCGAGGGCAGGGAACTCGTCGAGCAGGAACAGGACCTGCTTCCGTGAACCGGAAGCTTCCACATCCAGATGTTCGGTCAGCCGGCGTCCGATCTGATTTAGGATCAACCGGATCAGGGGTTTGGTCCGGGAGAGGTCCGAGGGCGGCACGACCAGGAACAGCGACAGAGGCCGCTTGCCTTCGACCAGGTCCGCAATCCGGAAGTCGCAAGCCGAGGTCACTTCGGCCACGACGGGATCGCGATAGAGGGACAGGAAGCTCATGGCTGTGGAGAGGACGCCGGAGAGTTCATTTTCGGATTTGTTCGTCAGCTCGCGGGCGCATTGCGCAATCACGGGATGGACCTGCGGCGCTTCTGCCGTGCCGACATGGTTCGTGCGCATCATGATCGTGAGCGTGGCGCGGAAGGTGCGGTCGGGATCCGACAGGAAGCTTGCAACCCGCGCGAGTGTCTTCTCGCGCTCGGCATAGAGGACATGGAGGATGGCGCCGACGAGCAGCGAGTGGGCGGTCTTCTCCCAATGGCTCCAGCGTTCCAGCATGCCTTCCGGATCAACCAGGATATCGGCAATGTTCTGGACATCGCGCACTTCGCAGTCGCCGCGCCGGACTTCCATCAGCGGATTGAAATGCGCCGAGCCCTTGTCCGTCGGATCAAACCGCACACAATTGGAGAAGGTCGAGCGCCAGCCGGATGTGAGCTGCCAGTTCTCACCCTTGATGTCGTGCACGACGGCTGAGTGCGTCCACGACAGTAGCGTCGGCACGACGAGGCCGACACCTTTGCCGGACCGGGTCGGCGCAAAGGCCATGACATGGTCTGGCCCATCATGGCGCAGGTATGATCCTTCGGCCTGACCCAGGAACACGCCGGCAGGTTCCAGCAACCCCGCCTTGCGCATGTCACCCTTGAGCGCCCAGCGCGACGAGCCAAATGTGGTCACCTTTTTGTCCCACCGGGCTCGCAGGATCGATCCGGCGACCGCAATGATCACCGCGATCACGCCGCCCGAGGCTGCGATTTGGCCGCCCCGGTCGAACACGTCCGGCGCATAGGCATCAAACGAGAACCACCAGCCGAAAAAGGCCCATGGGGCATAGACAGGATAGTTCGCCAACACGAACCATGGATCGCCGAGCCGCGCCGACCAGCCAAGCTGCCAGGCCGTCCACTCGGTGGCTGTCCACACCGCGAGGACAATGACGGCGAGGACAATGAGGATCTGCCAGGAGAGGGTCGTGTTCGGTTTCATGACCCTTAGGCTGGGCCATCCACTGTCTCATCGTCCAGAGTGAAAATTATGCAATATCAAGCGCTTGTGAGGAGCGGAACGGAGAAGTTCGTCAGCCGCGAGTAGCAAAGCGTCGCGATTGCGCGACCGGCTTTTTCCACAACATGACTCAACACTAAGATTGTTCTTCATATGTTCTGGGCGTAAGCCGTGCAGATGGAAGATGTCCGCACCTCGATCTATGTCGCAATCCGCACAGCACCGACGCACATCAAGCGCGGTCTGACAGCAAAACTCCCGTTTGAGGGAGACAAGGCGACGTCCGACCTGACTGATCACATCCTCAAGGCGCTTGGCCACTATGAGATTCACCGCACGGCCGATCACGGCGCCCCGGACGCGTCGGCCTTGGCGCGACACGTCTCGAAACGCTGATGCACAGTCGGCGCAATCCAGTGGGGTAGGCGGCCAAAACCTGAACTGAAATCACGATCCGGTTCCGGCGCACGTCCCGGCAGTTGAAAGGCTCACCCTGCAAACTCAGAAAAGCGATCAAGGTTCTTGCGACCGACCATGTCCTCGACTTTACCTCGACCAGTTCCCGCCTCGCCAGGCCAGCATCAAGGAACGAACACAACAAGCGCCAGGAAGCCGGCAGCGATCAAGGCTGCGGTGACCCAAATCCATTTCGGCACGGGTGGTGGTACGTAGTCTCCACTCTTGTCATCATCCCAACCCATATCGCTCCTGCTCCATGTTCCGGAAGCGCGTGAATCATGTTCAACTTAAACAATGAAAACACGCAACGCCATCCTGACGACATTTTGCATTCTGTTCGCCGCCTGCGGCCAGATGAATGCCGAGCCAGAACCAGCCACGTCCACGAACGCGCGATCTGACCAGCTCATCGGTGTTGCCTCAGTCGTCGACGGAGACACGATCGAGATTCATGGCAAGCGTATACGGCTGTCTGGTTTTGACTCTCCTGAACGCGGCAAGCGATGTGGTGACACCAATGTCTACCAGAAAGCCGCCCTGTACCTGTCCGACCAGATCGGCACCAAAACTGTCACATGCATTACAACCGGTGAGGACCGGTATGACCGCGCCATTGCGACATGCAGCGTCAATGGTACTGACCTGGGTGACATCATGGTCGGCGCAGGGTGGGCGCGAGACTGGCCGAAGTATAGTCGTGGCCAGTATGCCGACGAGGAAAGGACAGCGCGATCCAGGCGGCGAGGCATGTGGGGCCTCACGTGCCCCGATGATTTGTGGGGAGATCGCAACTACCACTAAGCTACTTAGCCGCTAGCTACTAAGGCTGCTTGGGGCGCAAAACCAGACATTAGCTAAGCGGCCTAAAACGCCCTAATTAGGACGTTCAAACATAGCTGCAATGTGTCACCAAAGCGCGTTCGTATACGGCGTTTGGCATATCAACGTTTTCCGCTCTATACACGTATGGAAGTTAAGATGAGCAGGGACGCATCATGAATTTCAGAAACACTTTCATCTTAAGCACCTTGGGCGCAGTCTTGGCGCTCGCAGCGTGTGGCAACAGTGACACTCCGAAAAACTCAGCCGACCAGCCGCCAGCGCTTCCGCAGCAAGGAGAACCGGCAAATACGCCCGCCCGTGGCGGAGCAACGGAACCGGAGTCCAGCGCCGCCCTGCCGACAACACCTCTCGACCGTGACGCATTGCTTGGCCTGGTCTCAGACACAATTATAGACACAGCGCCATGCCCTTTCCTGTCGGACACAACAGCAGTTGCGACAGCAGATACCGATTATGAGTTGATCAGACGGGAAGTATCGAATGAGGAGTGCCGGTGGTCCAAGAATGAAGGCTTCTCCGTCATTGTTTCCGTCGACCCCGCCGCTACCGGAACTCCGCTGAAAGACAGAGCTTATAATCTGGACACGCCGCCCGTTGTAAAAGGCCAGCCGGGCCCCGGCGATGCTGCGGTTATTTTGTATGATACTGCGTGGGAAACCGAACGCCCCTTCGCGATGGGATTTGAGCAGGGTGATAAACTGGTCACGGTCTTTGTGACTGGCCTTGAGACGGACCCCGCGCGCCTGACGGCGACAGCTGAAGAAGTTGCCGCGAAACTGCCGATGGCGCCGACGATTGATAGCCAACGCCGAGAGATCAAGCCCGCTCTCAAATTTTGCGATATCTGGTCTGACGAGAACATAGGCAGTCTCATGCGGGTAACCCCGGATGACGGCCTGTCCAGCTCAGCATACGGGAAGGCCGGCTGCAAATGGCGCGGCGGATATGGCGCAAGCGAAAAGTCGATGACTCTGGCGCGTTACGAACAGGGCGACACAAGCCTCGACAGAATGCTGGAAATCGGCGGAAAGGCATTGTCTGATCTCGGGGATCGGTCAGTTATTCTAACGCGCGGGTCATCAGACGGATATGCAGGTGACACGTCAATCTGGGTTGATGCGGGCGATCACCAATTCAACCTCACTCTGTCAGGCACCGTCCCGGACCATGCCGCAGTCGCCGAAAACCTAGTGAGAAATTTATTCTCGCGAATTTGAGCCGCGAAAACAGGTCGAGCTATTCTGACGGCGAATATGGACCTAGCCAAGCGTCTTAAACTCGCTCCAAATCGGTCACTCGGCGTGTCCGCTTACGGGATTAATC
>NZ_JBBKXE010000024.1:0-3826 GCF_037969335.1 Hyphomonas sp.
AAAGCTGCCTCTCGGGCAAGACCAATCTCTGCACCGCCATCCGCGCGACGCAGGGCAAGGGCCTGATGCCGGACGGTACCAGCCGCTTCTCCTACAAGGGCCAGACCATCTACCATTAAATGGGCTGCTCGACCTTCTCGAACTTCACCGTCCTGCCCGAAATCGCCGTCGCAAAAATCCGCACCGACGCGCCCTTCGCCAAGGCCGGCTATATCGGTTGCGGCGTCACCACCGGCGTCGGCGCAGTGACCAATACGGCCAAGGTCCAGGTCGGCGACAATGTCGTTGTATTCGGCCTCGGTGGCATCGGCCTCAACGTGCTGCAGGGCGCGAAGATGGCCGGCGCCGACAAGATCATCGGCGTCGACATCAACGACTCCAAGAAGGAGTGGGGCGAGAAATTCGGCATGACCCATTTCGTCAATCCGAAGAACACGAAAGACGTCGTCGCCGAGATCGTCGCCCTCACCGATGGTGGCGCCGACTATTCCTTTGACTGCACCGGCAACACGGATGTCATGCGCCAGGCCCTCGAATGTTGCCATCGCGGCTGGGGCACGTCGATCATCATCGGCGTCGCCGAGGCCGGCAAGGAAATCAGTACACGGCCTTTCCAGCTGGTCACCGGGCGCAACTGGCGCGGTACGGCCTTCGGCGGCGCCAAGGGCCGCACCGACGTGCCGAAGATCGTCGACTGGTACATGAACGGCAAGATCCAGATCGACCCGATGATCACCCACGTCATGGGCCTCGAAAAAATCAACGACGCCTTCGACCTGATGCATTCCGGCGAAAGCATTCGGAGCGTGGTGGTGTACTAGAAGGCAGTTTGCCAGAGACTACTTCATGCCCCAGGCAAGAATCCAGAAGCCAAATCCGGTCACGATAGGTGGTGGTATGATATTCGGCGCCGGCGCGACGCCCAGTGCAACCATTATCGCACCAACGACAATCATTGAGTAAAATACGACGTTCTTCTTGTTGCTCTTGATTAGTGACATGGGCGATCTCCAGTGGTGGTTATGGCTGCATCAACGCTTCGAAATGACTTCGGTTCACCGACGAAGCAAAATGGATCACGCTATTATTCATGCTGGCGTCTTCCCACGGGCTCATGCAGGTTGGGAGCAGTCGAACCGCAGGAATTGGAAAAGTGTACAGCCATATTATGGTCGGTGGCTGGCGCATAATAAGTTCGCAATTTATAACTCAGGCTTCAACAGTAAGGACGAATACAAATGTTCAGTCACGTAATGATCGGCACCAACGATCTCGAAAAATCGAAGACACTCTATGACGCCCTGTTCAAGTCGATTGGTGGTCGCGAGGCGATTGTCGATCCCAAGGGCCGTCTGATCTATATCCACAATGGCGGCACCTTCCTCGTCACGCCGCCCATCGACGGCCAGCCTGCCTGCCACGCCAATGGCGGCACGATCGGCTTTGCCGCGGATTCGCCGGAACAGGCCGACGCTTGGCACGCAGCCGGCATCGCCGCCGGCGGCAAGCCGATTGAAGACCCGCCCGGCTGGCGCGAAGGCACGGGCATGCGACTCTACCTCGCCTACCTGCGCGACACCGACGGCAACAAGATCTGCGCCATGCATCGCGGCTAGCACGGATTGAAATAAATGGTCCCGGTCGACCGCCACTACACCCATCCCCGCCTCGCAGCCATCTACGATCTAGGGAATGCGGGCGCGGAAGACCGGGACTACCACCTGACGCGCACCAATCGCGGAAAACTCAGGATCGAAGGACGCCCGGACATGATCAAATATGCACTGATAGGCACGGCCCTCGCCGCCCTCACCGGCTGCGTCGCCGCTGACGTCGACGACACCAATTTCGCCACAAACGTCTCGCATTATGGCGGCATGACTGTTGGCGGCGTGGAACTGCCCTTCTCGAAGGCCGTTACAGCTGGCACCACGATCTATCTTGCCGGCGAAGTCGGCATCGATCCGGAAACCGGATCGATCGCGCCCGGTGGCACCGGACCTGAGACGACCCAAATCTTTGCAAATCTGGAGCGCACCTTGAACACACTCGACGCCGACCTGTCCGATCTCGTCAAATGCACCGTCTATCTCGGTGACATGGAAGACTATGCCGAAATGAACGCCGCCTATGCGGCGGCCCTGCCCGATCCCAAACCAGCCCGCGCCACGGTCGGCGTCTCCGGCCTCGCCGTCGGTGCGCACCTTGAAATCGACTGCATCGCGGTGACGTCATGAGCGACAACACACCCGACGACTGGAAACGCAAGCTGAGCGACGGTGAAATCGAAACCGCCTTCACCCATTACGCGATGGTGGCCGATGGCCGCGTCGTTGAACCGAACGCCGATTTCAAGACCGAGGCGGGTCCGTCCGTACTGTCGATGAAAGCCTGGGCGAAAGATCCCGATGAAGCTGGCGACATGATCGTCGCGATCAGCAACCATCTCGGCTTCAAGATCGCGGACAAGGTCGATATCTACGCCACCGAACCGGACGCCCCGCCCAAGGACAAGCCCTTTGGCTACGACCTCAAGTTCACGCCTTATGCCGATCCGGAGGCGACACTGCAGTGAAGACGATAGACGCTTCCCGTGTTCGGACGTGACGAAGACCCGCCTTCGCTGGAACCGGTAAAATCTGACGTCATACGCTGGATCATCGAGACCGCTGTCGCTGACGGCAACCGTGTGCTGGCATTGGTGCCGTGGACCTTGGCCCTTGTCGCCCATATGCGCGACGGGCTAACGCCGCAGGTACGCGACCTCGTTACCCGGCATCACCCGGACCTCGACTATTTCGAAGAACCGGGCACGCCTCACAACCGGGCGCACGGGGGCTATATTCAGGACGGCTTCTCAGTCTCCTTCCCGCTGGCCGACTGAGCAAACCGGATCAGGCCAGTTTCAACCGGCAATCGCGGCGCACCAGGCGGGCCGGGAGCCTGAAATCCATCAAGGGCGAACCGCCTACACGGTCCAGCAAGTCTGCCAACCGCGCCTTGGCGCCGTCATCCATCGCATCGATTACATCGGTCACAGCCTGCAGGCGCCATAGCGGGAACGTCCGCGCCGCGCAGTCGCCCTCGAAACCACCCGTCTCGAAATCGATCTTGCCCAGTCCGCGCGGCACATCCGCGCCAGCGATCGCTGAACTGGCCCATTCGCCGAACAGGGCCGCCGTCTTGACCAGGGTCGGCATCTGCTCCGTCATCTGCTGGCTGAGGATCGGCTCCAGCGTTTGCGGCACGGCGTCATCGGCCACAAGCTCGCCGCCGCCTGTTCCACCAGCCTGCACGCGTCGCACATAGTCGGCCACTTTGGGTGCCAGCTTTTCCATCAGCCGTCCGCTTTCGGGGTCGCGCAGCAGGTGCGCATAGAGCGGACCGTTCAGCGCGAAATCGCCCAGCGACGGCCGGTCGCCCAGCACATAGGCGTGATGGCGCAAATGTTCGGTCATGTCCTTGAGGAAGGCCTCATAGGCTGCCTCGACACCGGGGATCGTGTCCTCGTTGACGCCCAGCATCGGCACGGCGCCCTTGAAGCGCTCGCCATTCTTCTTGCCGATGGCATATTGCTCGGCGGGGGGCACGTCCGGCGCCGACATCCGGCCGAACTCGCCATAGGTCCAGTCTTCATTGTAATTCCACCGATAGTGCATCGCCGGGATCACCAGCCACTCGTCGGCAAACAGGTCCAGCAGGCGCGACACGACGCCCTGCACCGGCCCGTCAGGAATGGCGCGCGGCCCGTCCGGCATCTGCGCTTCAATCGTTTCGATAATGTCCGTCGTATCCTGCACGACCGCGCCGCCGGCCATTTCAACGA
>NZ_JBBKXE010000025.1:0-4133 GCF_037969335.1 Hyphomonas sp.
CCTTACCAGCACCCGGCCTGCCTCGGCGCCCGGCTTGGCGGCCAGCGGCAGCACCGTGACCTCGCCGGTCTGCTTGTCCATTACTGACAGGATCCGCGCCAGCTCCGCCGCCCTGTGGATAAGCACGACCGGCGCGCGCGGCTTGGCGGCGAAGACCATCGCCTTGACCCAGCCGGAAACATCAAGCGATTCAATGTAGGCCGAGCTTTTCCCCTCGCCCGGCGGCGAGATTTTTCCCGACTCGAAATAGGGGGGATTGGCGAACACGAGATCGAACCGGTTCTGATACGGTTTCACCCAGTCCGACGCCTCGCCGGTTTCGATTGTCACCCGGTCCTGGAAGCCGTTCGCCGCCACGCCCGCCTCTGCCAGTGACGCCATTTCCGGATCGATTTCCACACCCGTAAACCGCATGCCCGGCATCCGGAACGCCGCCGGCAGCAAAGCCCCGCCGCACCCGCATCCCAGCTCCAGAGCCTCCCCGCCAGCCTTTTCCACCAGCGCTCCCGCCAGCAGCAAAGAGTCTGTTCCGGCCCGGAATCCCTTCAATGGCTGCACCAGTTTCACGCGGCCCTGGTAGACCGTATCCTCGGTGAACGCGATCACCCGCGTTCGACCTCGGCCAGCACCTTTTCAGCCGCCTTGACCACGTCACCACGCACCATAACCCGCCGCGGAAAGGCGCCAATATTGCCCTCGACGGCCGACATGTGCTGGTCCGCCACGAAATAGGCGATGCCTGCATCCTGCAGCAAATGCTCGATATAAGAGAGTTTCACCAGGTCATTGGTGCGGAAGATTTCCTCCATCAGGGCGCATTGCCCCGGAGGTTGATGTCGACCGACATGGCGTCATAGACCGACGGGCGGTCCGGCTTCGGATTATCGCCCGTAACGATGTCGATAACGGTCGTCACACTGCCCCCGCTGGAGCCCACGGGAATACCGAATCCGACACCCACACCGACCCCGCTATAGCCGCGCGAACCGGTCGACCCGCCCACGCTCACCGAGGTCCGGCTGCCCGACCGGGCGTCGTCCTGATCGGTGTAACCACCGGTGATTTCGAACCAGTCATGCCCATCCTGCATCGTAATCTCGGCCGCGCGCAGCAGGGCCATGTCGTGCGAGCGATTGGCGTCCTTGTCGGTGTAAGACACACGGTAACGCCCGGTTTCGATTTTCTGGGATTCATATCCCGCCGCGCCACTGGAATTTGCAGGACCATACGGCGTGTGACTCGCACAGGCGGCAACCAGGATGAGCGCAGAGACTGAGATGAGTGTTTTCATACTGCCTATAAAGCGCAAAACGCGGCGGCGTTCCAGCTTTTCAGGCATCCGGCCTATGGCGCAGGCGCCACTTGGCCCATATAACTGCGGCCCGGTGCCGCGTCGTGCTTTGTTGCTGCATACCATAAGCCTAGATACAAGCGGATACTGATCCAACAGGAGTTGCTTCTTGACCTTCGCGCCGAGACCCAGATCCAAGGCGGCCATTGGTTCGATCGTCGAGCGCATGCAAGCCCTCGTCGCCGACGACCTTGCGGCCGTAGAAGTCCTGCTTGCCGAGCGGGCTGCCAGCCCTGTCGCCGTCATACCGGATCTATCAGGCTATATTGTCTCGGCCGGGGGCAAGCGCCTGCGCCCGATGATTACGCTGATCTCGGCCCACGCAGTCGGTGCGGCCAATGAAGCCACCCACGCGCTCGCTGCTGCAGTCGAGTTCATCCACACAGCCACCCTGCTGCATGACGATGTCGTGGACGAAAGCGACCTGCGCCGGGGAAAGCCCGCCGCCAAGGCGATCTGGGGCAACAAGGCCTCTATCCTGGTCGGCGACTTCCTGTTCGCACGGGCGTTCAACCTGCTGGTCGAAACCAACAATCTCGCAATCCTCAACCGTTTGGCGACCGCATCGACCACGATTGCCGAGGGTGAAGTGCGCCAGCTCGCCGCCATGCAGGCGCGCGACCTGCCGACCGAAGACTATCTCGCCATCGTCGAGGCCAAGACCGGCGCTCTGTTCGAGGCCGCGGCCGAAACCGGCGCGATGTCCGGCGGCGGTGATACGCATGCTGCGGCGCTCGCGACCTATGGCAAGAATCTCGGTCTCGCCTTCCAGATTATCGACGACGTGCTCGACTATGGCGGCACGACGACTGTGATCGGCAAGTCGGTCGGCGACGATTTCCGCGAGTGCAAGATCACGCTTCCCGTGATTATCGCCCGGCGCCGTGGATCTGACGAGGACCGGGCATTCTGGGAGCGGGCCATGCATCCCGATACCCAGTCCGAACAGGATTTGGCCCATGCCGTGCACCTGATCCGGGCGACCGGAGCAGCCGAAGCGACCGTGCAGGAAGCCGAAGCCTATGCGGCCCTCGCCAAGGGCGCGCTGCGCAGCCTGCCCCAGAGCGCCTATCGCGATGCACTTGAAGACCTTGCAGATTTCTGCGTGGAGCGCGCTTACTAGCGGCCTTCTGCGGCGAGCTTCCGGCCCAGCGTCACGCGCTGCCATGTCCACAGCCCAATGCCGAGTGCCAGCAGCACGAAAATCACCTGCGCGCCCCAGAGCGGGCCGAGGCCCAGCAGGCCTGCGCCGCAAACAAGCGTCATGCCCGCCCAGAGCGCTGCGACACGCATGTGCGACCAGCCGGCCCTGAGGAACAGCTGATAGGCATGGTCGCGGTGTGCGTCGAACAGGTTCCGGCCGGCACGCGCGCGCCAGAGCAGGGTCATGAAGACATCGACCAGGAAGGGCAGCGTCAGGACGACGGGCTCCCATACCGTCAGGCGGCAGGCGACCACGAGACCTGCCGCGCCGAGCAGGGCACCGACTCCGAGCGACCCGGTATCCCCGGCAAAAAGACGACCGGACAGGTTCCAGGCAAGGAAGCCCAATGTCGCGGCAGCCGCCATCGCGGTGACGTGGCTCATGGCCAATTCTACACCGGTGCCCGGATCCTGGATCGCCAGCCAGGACAACAGGATGGCGAAGGCGACGAACATCAGCATCGCGCTACCCATGGCGAGGCCATTGGCGCCGTCCATGAAGTTCGTCGCATTGGCCAGGACGAACAGCCAGAGCGCGACGCCTGCGACGGAGAGCCAGACGGGAAGGCCATAGCCTTCTCCGGGGCCGAACGGCAGGTGGAAAAACCCAAGTCGGGGGCCAAAAATGGCGGCGAGGAGTGAAACCAGCGCCAAAAGGACAAGTTTCAGTTTGGGGTTCAGCCCGACAGTGTCGTCAAAAAACCCTATGATTACAGATGCCAAGACGAATATCATCAATGCCGGCAAGCCGTTTCCGGGCAGGGTCGGCAGGTCGCCGGTCAGGAACAGGCCGACGGCCAGCGTGGCGAATATGGCGATCCCCCCGGCGGTGGGTACGGGCGCTTTCTGGGTCTTGCGGCCGCCGTCGGGCGCATCCTTCACGCCGAAGCGGATGACCAGGAAACACAACAGGATGGACAGGAAAGGCAGGCCGAGGAGGACAGGCGTCATGACGGGTCCGTGCCTCCCAGCAACGTGGCGCGCACCCACCATTCGGGGTGCTCCGCGCTGAGCCTGTCGGCAGATTCCTGCGCGGCAGCAAGGGTGGCGTAGAGGGCGAGGAAGGTGGCGCCAGACCCGCTCATGCGAGTGAGGTGTGGGGGTGGCAAGGGGGTGGCCGGTCCGATTTTCGGGACAAGCGCCAGCGCCGGGACTTCGAGGTCGTTGCGCTGGGCTGCAAGCCAGCCAAACAGCGCGTCGAGGTCGGCAAAGCCGGGCAACGGCCCGAGCTCGGCAAAATCCTGGCCCCCGCCGGCTGCGTCGAACGCGGCAAAGACCGGTCCGGTCGGACAGGCCCTCCCGGGATTGAAGAGCACGGCCGGAATCGGCGCCGGAAGCGTCACAGGCTCCACGCGTTCGCCCTCGCCGCGCATCAAAGCAGGCTGGCCCAACAGCGCCACGGGCACGTCACCGCCCAGCGATGGCGCGATGGCGCGGGCATGGGCAGGGTTAATGTCCCAGAGCCGGGTCAGGAGGCGGAGGGCGGCGGCGGCGTCGGCAGACCCGCCGCCAATACCCGCCGCAACCGGCAGGCGCTTCTCGAGATGGAGGGCGGCCCCGAGCGTGACACCCGCCGCGG
>NZ_JBBKXE010000026.1:0-11653 GCF_037969335.1 Hyphomonas sp.
ACCAGCCAGGAATGGCGCGACTTCCTGAAGGATCACAATCTGGAAGCCAGCATGAGCCGACGCGGCAACTGCTATGATAATGCCGTCGCCGAAAGCTTCTTCGCTTCACTCAAAACCGAACGGATCAGGCGGAAGATCTACAAAACACGAGAAGAGGCCCGCCAGGATGTGTTCGATTATATCGAGCTGTTCTACAATCCAAAGCGAAGGCATGCTAAGAACAGCGATGCTGTCACCCGCAGAGTTCGAAATGGCAGCAAAATGAAGTCGTCGGGCGTCTACATTCTTAGGGGCACATCAGCTAGGATGTTTCACTGCATTCCAATTTGATAATTATATGTCACAGACAGAGGAAAGCAACGGTTTTTCAATTTCATGTTAAGTTGAGAATTCAAATTGCGCAGGATGTCACTCAGTCTTGCTCACCCGGTGTATTGCCGTTTTGATCTGTATTTCGGCGGCGTCAAAAATATTGCGTTCCTTCTTTTCTGTGAACATTGATAGCTCCGTGCATGCGACAATGACAGGACAAACATGACTGTACTCAAGAATACGGTCCTGAAATATTTTGACATCTTCGGCGGTTTCGGTGCGCGCGTAAACTTTCAGCCGGAAGGCATCGACAATTGCTACCGTTTTTCCGGACGCAGACGTTGGATTCACACCCATATTTCTTAGCGCGTCAGCCCAGTAAGGTGACGTCATAGTATGCGCCGAACCGAGGACCACAGCGTTATCGGCTTGGGCATTCCCGAGACAAGCAAGTGTTTCGTCAACAGGATGAATGACGCGAGCAGCCGCGCTGAGAGTCGGGAGTCGGTCAAATGTTTCATGCAAAGTCATATTAGGGATAACCACGACATCACACTCCGACAGTCTGTTGAGACCGTCTTGCAACGCAGGTTCAAGTTCGGGGAAGTTGCATGGCAAATGCTTGTTGATGATATCGAAGTTCATTTCTTCCAGCAGTACTGGAACGGCCCTGGCGCCAGACAGCTCACAGATGCGGCTCAAATAGTATGCCGTGCTGCGTTCGCCCAAACTCAACAGCCCTATACCCCTATCGGGGCTCATTTTCGAACCATGATGATATCCAGGAAATAGTCATCAGAATCCCGCAATATGCCGGTTATCTGAAAGCGCGTATTTCCAATAATATTCTCGACAAGCTTCAGGTCATATTTACGCGAAATTTCAGTATGGATTCGTTCGCCCTCAGCAAAATCAAAGCTTCGGTCCAGCACCTCGATACGAATGGATTGTTCGATCAAGCTCACAAGGTAGCTAGCTGCGATGCCGGTTTCTTCTGAATATTCCGCCGTATGCTGAAAGGTATTTAAGTCAAACTCGCCGCCGAGTTCCCGTTTGATGCGGGCGAGCAGGTTTAAGTTAAAGGCTGCGGTTACTCCGCCAGCGTCGCTATAGGCTGGCAATATGATATCGGCGGATTTAATCTGATCTACGCCGAGTATCAATCGGTCCGCCGACTTGAGGCAATCAGACAACTCTTCCAGAAATATCGCTGCCTTCAGGTCCGTGAGGTTGCCAAGATTGGAGCCCAAATAGAGGACCACACGCGGCGTTTCGGTTTCATACAGTATGTTCAATTGCTCAAAATAGTCACCCGTTTTTGGCGCGATGTGCAATTCCGGCAAATGCTCCGCGAGGCGGGCTTCCAACTGCTTGAGAACATGTGAGGAAATGTCTACCGGAACATACGTAAAGTCATACCCCGCCGCCAATAGCCCTTCGAGAAGGTGCAGAGTCTTCTGACCGTCTCCGGCCCCGAGCTCCACGAGTTCAAAATGCATTGTGGGGACTTGCCCGAGCGCTGCGATCAACTCGTTTGTCTGCTGCGTGAAAATATCCATTTCCGCGCGAGTGAGATAGTATTCAGGCAGGTCCATAATCTTGATGAACAGTTCGTCGCCCAGGGCGTCGTAAAAATATTTCGACGGTAAACTTTTCGGGGTGGCGCCAAGCCCGGCGACCACATCTTTTGCAAATTGGCTAAACATCTATCTTGCGAGCCGTAACCCGGAGAATTGCCACCGTTTGTCAGGATGAAAAAAGTTCCGATAACTAGCCCGAATGTGTTCTTTGGGTGTGATACAGGAGCCGCCTTTCAACACAATGACATTGCTCATGAATTTGCCATTATACTCCCCAAGAGTTCCATCTTCGGGACGAAAGCCGGGATATGGCACAAATGGGCTCGCGGTCCACTCCCAAACATCGCCAAAAAGTGCTGAGATTTCGGCTTGCTGGGTCGGCTGGGGCGCGGGACGCAAACGACCGGAGTCCAAAAAGTTCCCCTGCACAGGTTTGGCTTTGGCCGCGAACTCCCATTCTGCCTCAGTCGGAAGTCTCGCCTGAGCAAAGCGCGCATATGCGTCGGCTTCGTAGAATGAAATATGATGGACTGGCGCGTCGGGATCGACGGGTTGCGCGCCGCGCAAGGTCTGGCTCCACCATTCGCCGTCTTGTTCAAACCAATAGAGCGGGGCGGTCCAGCCGCGTGCCTGGCAGACCGCGAACCCGTCTGATAGCCAGAAAGACGGGTCGCCATATCCACCAGCGCTCATAAAGGTCATCCATTCCGAATTCGTCACAGTTCTGCTGGCTAATTCAAATGGATGGACAATAACTTCGTGAGACGGCGCTTCGCAGTCGAAATGGAAATCGGCACCATCATAGCCTAACGACATGACGCCACCTTGAAAGGTCACCCATGCGCTGGACCCGGATAGTTTATTGTATGCGAGCGGTTTAGCGGGACGATAAGCTGGCCGGAGCGGGTTTTGTGCAAAGAGGTGAAGAATATCAGTTAGCGCTAATTCCTGATGCTGTTCCTCGTGAGCCAAACCCAGCGAAAGAAGACCCAAAGCGCGCAGGTTCCCCGCGACGATGAGCGCCTCCATATGCGATGTGACATGTCGTCTGTAATCCAGAACCCGTTCAAGCGTCGGCCGGGTAAGCATTCCCCGACTCCCTCTTTCATGACGCTCTCCAACGCCATCATAGTAGGAGTTAAACAGGTAAGAAAATTGAGGATCGAACCGCGCAGTGTCGCCGAGTTCGGGTGCCACAATAAATTCTTCGAAAAACCAGCTCGTATGTGCGAGATGCCACTTCATCGGACTGGCGTCAGCCATCGACTGGACGGTTGCATCCGCGTCGCTCAGGCCCGCAGCTAAGTTCCCAGTGTTCGTCCGAACTTCTTGAAACCGCGTTAAGGAAGCGTCGTCGCGTTTGAGGGTGGCAACGTCTGAGGCAGAGGGAAAAACCATGAATTGTCCTTATAAGCCTATCTTAAGACAACAGTCGGGTCAAAGATAAGTTCCGTCCGACGCCCATGTTAGCCTGACGAGCGCTTTGTAGTATAAAGTCGGTTTACAGATGTATTCAATGACCTTGAGTCACCCGATGAAGAACCTCTTAGCCTCGCTCAGCCTTCATTTTCGAAATCACGAAGATTTCTACCCGGAAAGTAAGCCTGCAGACATTGATACGGGGTCATCTTATGCCAAACTAAGCAACCATACCGTACATTTCGGTTGCTCAAGATCGAGTGCGCTGATCTAAATGTCGCGCAAGTAATTTAAATCCGAAGCGCTCTCCGTCATCCCAGGCGTTACGGTCATTACCGTAGGTGGGAATGCCCCCATTCGAATTTAACGCGTGAGCTAAATGCATCAAATTCCATGTCATTATAGTCGTATTTCGTTGCGTAAACTCGCTTTCATATCCTGCTGGCTTCCCATCAACATCGTCGCCGAAAGAAGGTCCGGGACCAATTTCGCCGATCCAGCCGCAATCGGCTTGCGGCGGAATTACATAGCCCAGATGCTGTAATGAATAGAGCAAACTCATCCCGCAGTGTTTCGCGCCGTCCTCATTACCCGTTACCACAACGCCCCCAACCTTGCCGTAAAATATGCTTTGACCTTTTTCATTAAGTTTGCCGCTCATGGCATAGAGACGTTCGATGGCAATACGACATATAGAACTCTCCACCCCTAACCAGATCGGCGTACCAATGATGAGAATATCTGCCGACTTGATTATCTTCCAAAGCTCAGGCCATCGGTCCGCCTCATAGCCATGATCAGTCATGTCAGGATATACGCCGGGCGGTAAATTGTAATCAGCCATATGCAGCGTGGAGACTTCCACCTTTGCCGTTTTCATTAATCCGGTAACGGCATTTAAAAGCAATTGTGTGTGCGATTGCGTGGCATCTCGCTTCAAGGAACAGTTGAGAATAACAGCTTTTAAACCGGAGTAGTTCGGTAAATCTGACATGATTTGCTCGTAAGATGTGAGGTGAATTGATACGCGCTTATATTTCGGCCTCGCTCTTGGACCCATACCAGACAAACACCGCAATCATGAAAAACATTACCGCCATGATGAACAGCATCGGGCTCTCACTTGCATTTGGATCGGACGACATCGGCGTCGAGATGCCGAGAACAAATATATGCGAAAGGATTGCGCCGCCGATTACAAGTGTCGACAAAAGAGCGCCCCACACCCGGCGTCCAAAGATTAGAAAAAGCCCCGCAATGATTTCGAGGGACGCCGTAAGATATTTAAATTGCGGCTCTACAAACCCCAGAGCCAGTCCGTATCTGGATGCCAAATTCTCTTCCAGCAACTGAAAGATCGGAACATCTCCAAAAAATTTCATAGCCCCCATCGCTATCATAAAGAATGCAAGAACATATCCTGCCCATTTTGCAAATTTTGCCATTCTCAAACTCCCTCGAATAAAATTCGTCTTGATGGAACGCTTAAGCCCTCCGGGTGTTCCCCTATAATATGATCGTGTGCACGCAGAGGCGCGCTTTACAAGGCATCACGAATAAATGCGGCATACTCGAAGCATGGCTTTCGAGTTCAGGAGGACATATGGATCAATTTTCAAATTGGCGTCGCGGCATCGCAACCATTCTCGGGATCGTCATATTCCTAGTCGGAGTCACCCTTGGAACTGGTGGCTTCATTTTATTGCTTGAAGGCGGATCATTCTACTATTTGATCGCAGGCTTGGGATTGATTGCATCGGGAATATTTCTTTTCAGAGGGTCTTGGATTGGTGCTCTAGTATACGCCGCCGTTTTTCTCATCACCCTTCTCTGGGCGTTTTGGGAGGCCGACGGCAACAATTGGGCGCTCGTCCCCCGTCTTGTGGCTCCGTTGATTTTGATGATTGGCATCTTGCTCGTACTGCCCGCGCTGAATTGGAAGGACCGTAAAGCCAGTCCGATAACGAATCTTGCGTCTTTTGGTTCGATTGCCGCGTTGGTCATAGCGGCCGTATTTGTGCCCGTTTTTTACGGTCAAAATCCAGTCGTGCAAGATGGAGAATTCCCATTATCTTCGGCAAATAATGAGTCCTCCGACCCCGGTTCCGGTACAGGTGTTGACTGGTTAGCCTATGGCGGAACCAAGGAATCGCGGCGTTACTCCCGATTGGACAAGATAACTGCCGACAATGTCGACAAGCTGGAACCGGTATGGACTTTCCACACTGGCGACATGCCAAAGGGCGAACTTGCCGACAGCAAATATGGGGCTGAGATGACACCACTGAAGGTCGGTAATAGCGTTTTTATCTGCTCGGCCAAGAACATACTAATCTCACTCGAACCGGGGACTGGTCGCGAGAAATGGCGATACGATCCAAAGGTTCCGGACGAAAACATTCCCTATACGGCAGCTTGTCGCAGTGTCACCTATTATGAGCGAGCGGAGAAAACCGGTGGGCAATGTGATGCGCGCATTATTGAAGGAACGCTTGATGGCCGCATCATAGCCGTTGATTCTGAAACGGGGCAACCGTGCACGGAGTTCGGTGAGAATGGGCAGGTCGACATGACTATCGGCATGGGCGAATCTGAACCCGGTATGGTGGCAATGACGTCCCCACTTACAATTGTTCAAAACGTCATTGTTACAAATCACCAGGTAAAGGATGGTATTTCGATAGACGCTCCCTCAGGTGTACTGCAAGGTTTCGACGCGGTAACTGGCCAACATCTTTGGGCGTGGGATATGAACCGCCCCGATCTTGTCGGTCGCCCGAACTCCGGCGACGAATTTAGTCGCGGCACTCCAAACTCGTGGACCGCGACTTCCGGCGACGAAGACCTGGGCCTTGTCTACGTCCCAATGGGAAATTCTGCGGGAGACTACATCAGTTATGATCGCTCGGACGCCGAACTGAAATACGCCACAGCTCTCGTCGCGATGGACGTAAAAACAGGAAAGCCGCGCTGGCATTTTCAAACCGTTAAGAATGATGTCTGGGATTATGACCTCGGCTCTCAGGCCAGCCTGATCGATTTTGAGGTCAACGGACAAAAAACGCCCGCTCTTATTTTGCCATCGAAACAAGGCGATATTTATATTCTTGATCGACGCACGGGTAAGCTCCTGACCGGAGCCGAGGATCGTCCGGTACCGCAAGGCGGCGTCCCTGAAGAAGTCCCGCTTCGGGCGAAAACCCAACTGTTCTCGACCTACCACACATTGGCCAAACCTGTGCTCAAGGAGCGCGATATGTGGGGTATGACGTTGATCGACCAGATGGTGTGCCGCATCAAATTTAGGAAGGCGGCCTATAATGGCATGTACACGCCGCCAACGGCTGATCAGCACTGGATTCAATATCCCGGGTATAATGGCGGTTCAGACTGGGGCGGGGTCGCTGTCGATCCCGTCCGAGGCGTTATAATCGCGAATTACAATGACATGCCGAACTATAATCGCCTGGTCCCGCGCGAGACAGCCGATAAGCAACTCGAAGGAAAAAGCGTGGGTGGCCATGCGGCGCTCGCACCGCAAAAAGGCGCTAAATACGCTATCGATGTTAATGCCGGATGGCGCATGAAATCCACAGGTCTGTTATGCAAGGAGCCGCCCTATGGGGGCCTGCGCGCGATTAATAGTCAAACGGGCAAAACCATTTGGGACAGACCGTATGGCACGGCTCGAAATAATGGGCCGTGGGGTATTCCGTCCAGACTTCCCTTTACGATTGGCACGCCGAACAATGGCGGGTCTGTCGTGACGGCCGGCGGCTTAATCTTCATCTCGGCAGCAACGGATGATTTGATTAAGGGGATTGATATTCAAACCGGAGAAACGCTCTGGAGCGATGTCCTGCCGGGCGGCGGCCAAGCAACACCCATGACTTATGAACATGAGGGGCGACAATATGTTCTGATAATGGCCGGTGGACATCATTTCATGGAAACCAAAATTAGCGATGTGCTCGTCGCGTATGCCTTGCCGGATTAGTGCTGGTTTCTTTTCGCTTTTTCAATTGCCCCTAAGCGGCCGCATCACCCAAATAACGTGGGATACGCCACTCGCCAATGGCCACTTTGGCCCCGAATGTTACCGTCCAAATTTCGGAACCCAATGTCGCCTTTTGGCGATTTTCTGCCATTGGATTTGGCTGCTGCCAATGACCGCTATCAGGTTTCTTGAGCCGAAGGCGAATGGCTTCATAGTCGTCAGGAGCAGACGAATGAATGCCCGTTGCCTTTGGTCTCCCAAAGCGTCATTTTTCGAAATGATTGAGGGACTCTAGCCGTTCAGGTCACCTGCCACGAGCAGTTCAAAACGCAGTCGCGAAATTTGCGCGTCGGTTATGCCGGGAGTGCCTTTGTCAGCGTCCGGGTCGTTAGGCCCAGAGGTGAATAAAGGAATACTCTGATCGCCTTCATCCAGGCGATCACGGAGCGGTTCCCATTCCCGAACGCGTTCAACGCGGCGGAAGCGCGGACGTAAAGGTGTATCGAAAAGGGACACTATGCGGTCGGTAGCCATGACATTGCCTTTCCCAGTCAAGGCAAGCAACGTTCGCGCCAATCGTCGGAATCGGCGCCGACAAAATCCGGCCTGAGACCCATCTGGTCACGCCGTTGAATGAGGTTGCGTTGGGGAGCGGTCCGCTAGCCGCTGGCGTCATCCATGTCAGAGAGGTCACCATCACGCTTCAGGCAGGCCGCGAGCCGCTTGCCGCGTTGCTGTCTCTCAGCCCATTCACGGTCAATCACATCAAATATCGGCCAGTACTTTTCGCCGAGCGTCGTCACAATTCTTGCGGCGACTGTCCGGGCTGCCTGCAGGTCCTCGTTTGAAATCGCCATAGTGATGTGACCGCTGGAGTTGTCTTCAGATGTTTGGAGACTTTGAAACCAAGGCTTTTCTGGCCTTCCTGAATCCGGTATCGCTCGCCATGAAAGCTTCGAGCATATGCGGAACGAGTGCCTGGGCGGACACGTCGTTGCCATTGATCCGGCTATGAACGTGGGCATAGTCCTCCAACTCTGTGATCAATGGCGGGTCCATCAACAGGGTCAGTTTCTGCGGTGTCCGGTCGGGCAGTGGTCCGATTTTCAGACTCATGTCGTTCATGGCGTTTTGCCTCCTGCATAGGGCTTCAGAATGATATCCTTGTTGACGATGATGCCGAGCCGCCAGCCTGGCCGGATCGTGATCGTCGGCTGGACGTCAAGATTGCGCCGGACAAGGTCCTGGCCGGCCTGATTGACGCCGGTTTGGGCTGACCTGCGTAAGGCTCTCGCAATGTCGCCTTCATCATCGCTCGCAAGTTCGGAGCCGACGCCCAGAAGTGTCGACAGGGCCAGGCCCTGCAGCAAGCGCCAGGCGTGATAGTCGACCTTGTCTTCAAGCCCTGCATATCCGCGCGCATCGACGCCGGCGAGATTATCGATACGGATCGAAGTGCCATCCGGCATGATGATCCTTGTCCAGACAAGCAAGGCGCGTGATTGTCCGAACGCGATCACACTGTCATAGCGTCCGACGACACGCGCCCCCTGGGGGATGAGTTCAGTCTGTCCGGTGATCGTGTCGTAGACGGGGCGCGTCACCTGGGCGATGACCTGGCCCGGCAGATCAGAATTTACGCCTGTCAGCAGGGTTGCCGGAATGACAGTGCCTGCCATCAGCTGCCAGGGCGAAACGGGCGTCTCGAGCTGATAGGGATTGTAGATGGACGCATCCGGCTCTTCGCTCAGGAAATCCAGCTTGCGCACCTGCCGGTTTGGATCCTCGCTCAGGGCAGATCCGAACGCGCCCGGCGCAGATGCGACAAGCGCCGACAAGTCTGGAAACGGAACCGAAGGCGCGCGGTAGCTCGTGTCGCGAGACACATCTGCCGACGCCATCGTGCGCTGACCGATCGCGAAGAACACGCCGCTACCGCGTGCGGCGTCCGACATGGCTGCCTCACGCGCGGCGAATTCTGCTTCGCGCATGGATCGCTGAGGATCGTCGTCATGGGGCGCTGTGTCATACGCGTCGTCAAACGCCATGCGCCCTTCACGCCGGGCTTTCAGGATGGGCGTGCCGAGGTCTCCGGGCAAAGGCGGGCCGAGCTCAGGCGCGTCAGGCTTCACATCGCTGTAGCTCGCCGGAAGGGCGGCGAGCCCCTCTGCTGTCGGCTTGCTGGCGGTCGAGTAGAGCTCCTTGCCTGCGGTCTGCGCGCGCCTGTCCGGAGATTGCAGGGCAAACGCCAGCGATCCGAGCACAACTGCACTGGCAGTTCCAAGCAGGATGGCAAGTGCGCGCTTGGAGAACCGGCGCACTGGCCGTGGCTTGCCCCGGATCTCGAGCGCCTCAGGGGCGGGGAGGGATGTTTTGCTCATTGACCCGGTGCGCCCAGATCGGACCGCGCGATGCGCACGACGTCCTGCTTCTTTTCGCCGAGCCGGAGCTCGGCCTTCGCAAACAGGCGGTCGACCACATAATAGTCGCCCGACATGCGATAGTTCACGAGCTGGGCGCGCCCGTCGCGGCCGATCACGAACAGGGCTGGCGCATCGCCCTGATCCAGACGGGCCGGAAACTGGATATAGACTTTCCGCCCGTCATCGAACACGCGTTCGGGGCGCCAGTGTGGCTTGCCGCCGGCAAGCGCATACCGAAACTTCAGGCGATCGAGCTGGAGGCCTTGCGGTGCGTGCGCCTCAGCAGACCGCGGCGCGGCGCTGGCGACGCGGGTCACGAGTTGCTGGTCGGCGTAGCGCCAGGAGACGGCGGCCATATAGGTTTCCTGGAAGGCCTGGAGTTCCAGGTGATAGGCCCGCCGTGAGGTCGTCACGATCAGGTTGGTCTTCAGGCCAGGCTGTGTCGGCTTGACGAGTATATGCGCCTGCGCGCTCGATCCCGTGCCTGACACCGTATCGCCAAGCACCCAGCGGACTGTATCGCCGGCCGAGACCGAGACCAGTTCCTCGCCCGGCTCGAGCGCGATATCGGTGACCTGCTCGGGCGCGCAATAGACCTGGTAGAGCGCGCCGATCGTATAGGGATAGACCTGGATCGCGTTCATGTAATTGTCGAGCGAGGGTTCGATGGACGCCTTGCTGTTGGCTGTCTCGATGGCTTCATAGGGTTTCAAGGAAGGCCCTGAAGCATCGGCGACGGGCAGGGGTTTCAGCTGTCCCGGCATCGGCACCGGGTGGTAGGTGGTCAGGACGAGCGGCGCGGGTGCATCCGCCAGGTCTTCGTCCGGTTCGAGGAAAAGATCTTCGGCGAAGGCCGCGTCATCGGCCACTTCGGCATCGAGTACGATGTCGGGCGCGCCGGGACCTGCGGGAAGTGTTTCGCAGGCCGCGAGGCCGGTCGCGCCAATAAGAATAAGGGCAAGGCGTTTCATGGGGATCTACTCCTGTTTGTGGTCTTTCGACCAGTTGAGGCCGTGGACGTAGAGTCCCAGCGGGTTGGCACGGAGGGTTTCGGCAGTGCGGGGGGGATCGATCACGATGGAGAAGATTCCGGTATGGTTTGACTGGCTGATCTCGGCGCCGTTGCGGAAGGCTGTCTCGCGCCAGCGCACGGTGAAACTGTCATCGGAGGAGCGCACCACGCTGGTCACATCAACCGAGACCGAGCGATGGCCGATATCGACAAACGGATCATTGTCGCGGGCATAATCGTTCAGCGTGGCGGCGGCCCGGTCGGTCGCATAGGCATAAGCCTTCAGCCAGTTCTGGCGCACGATGACAGGATCGATCGCGACAGAGCGCGTATTGGTGACAAAGTCTGCCAGGTGGAACGCGATCTGCGCATCGGTCGGCTCGTAGCGCCCCTCGGCAGGCCCGACAGCCCGCACGGCGCCGTCGCTGGTGAGCTCGACCACATAGGGCGTTACAACGGATTGGGTCGAGCGCCAGACCAGGCCGCCCGCCAGGACGAAGGCCAGTCCGATCGACCCCAACGCCGCGAACCGCCAGTTGGCTGCCTGTACCCTGTAGGAGCCAATCCGGTCATCCCAGGCCTGCGCAGCGCGCTGATAGGGGGTGACAGGTTCCGGCGTGTCGCCATAGGCCGACCGGTCGCGTTTCCAGAGCATGCTCATCTAGTCCTCGTCTGTCTTGAGTTGCAGGGATGTGCCGGCGCCGGGCCGGTCGCCATCACGCACGACAGAGGCTGCCATCATGCTGGCATCACGCGTGGCCTGGCTGCGCCGGATGCGGCTTGCCCAGTCTGGCGCGGCGCGGGTCCCGGCTGGCATGGGCCCGCCCTGGGCCGCGCCTTTGGCAATTCTGACGCAAGGTCAGAGGCCGGGAGCCGGGCAGCTTTCGCTGCGACCGGTGGGACTGGCCTT
>NZ_JBBKXE010000027.1:0-14441 GCF_037969335.1 Hyphomonas sp.
ACCTCGCGCACCGCCTCGACCTGCTGGCCGAGGCCTTCCGAAACCCGGAACCGCACGCCCTGCGCATGGCCGCCTACATAAAATCCCGCGGCGGACGCCTGCGCCCCGCACCGGCCATCCGGCCGGATGTCGAAGCCTTCCGTATTGTCAGCGATTGTTTGCCCGCCCTGCCGCGAGCGGCTGCGTACCCCGCGCCGGACACGTCCTAGATCCATCCGGGTTTTCGTATCATTGCCGGACAGGGAAGCCCCTGCGCCGGGCCTTCGTGCGGGCTGTTATTCGGGCGTCGGGGAGTCCGGCTCAGGCACAGGCACATTTTCCTTTTCCAGCGCCCGCAGAACGTCGCTCGCCATCCAGGTCTCGGCGCGCGAAATCTGGTGTTCGCGCTTCAGTTCAAGTCCGAAGGGCAGGGCGAGTGTTTCCGATGGGCCCACCGGCACGGTCTCATGCTCGGCAAACAGCGAGCGCGGTTCCGGCGTCGGCACCATGGCCGCCAGCAGGAAACCGCCGGCCAGGATCGCCCCGGCCCAGACATTCGATTTGAACACGCCCAGCGCGTCCTGCTCCTGGCTCGATTTCAGGCGCACCACCTGCCACACGCCATGCGCAAAGAAAGCCAGCGCCGTCACCGCGCCGGCCCGGACCGACCCGTTGAGCACCGCCGCCAGCGCCACCAGCGCTGCGGCGCCCATATGGAAACAGAAGCTCACCAGCACGGCCCGCTTGCCGAACAGGCGGGCGGTCGACTGCACGCCGATCAGCGCGTCGTCTTCGCGGTCCTGCAGGGCGTAGATCGTGTCATAAGCAATCGTCCACAGGACCAGCCCGGCATAGAGAATGAACACCGGCACCGACAGGCTGCCCGCCGTCGCCGCGCCGACCAGTATGCCCCAGTTGAAGGTCAGGCCGAGCCAGGCCTGCGGCCACCAGGTCACCCGTTTCATGAACGGATAGGCCGCCACCAGCGGCAGCGCGCACAAGGCCACCAGTTTCGCATCGCCCGGCAGGCAGGCCCACACGGCCAGCCCCACCGCCAGCTGCACACCGAGGAAGGTGAACGCCTCGCGCAATGTCACCGCGCCTGACGGCAGCGGCCTCAGCGCCGTGCGCGCCACCTGCGCATCGAAATCCTTGTCGGTAATGTCGTTCCACGTACAGCCCGCGCCGCGCATCGCCACCGCGCCCAGCAGGAATAGCGGCACCCAGAACAGGTCGACAAGATAGAGCCCCGTGCGCATCCGCACGAAGGCAAGGCCAATCAGGCAGGGCAGGTAGAGCAGCCAGATGCCGACAGGCCGGTCGAGCCGCGCCAGCATGGCATAGGGCTGCATCCAGTCAGGCAGCCGGGCCAGCAGCCCGGGCAGGGCGCTGTCAGCCGGAATGGCTTGCAGGCTGGGCCTGCCGGACGTGTCGATCTGGTTCATTGCCCGGCTTATACAGTGAATTTCCGCCTTTCACAGCCTCAAGCAACCCTCACGCGAAAGTGCCTCACGCGGTCAGTTCGAACGGATATTGCTCGGTATCCACGCTGGCCTGCGCCATCGCGTTATAGCGGGGCCCTTTCACCGCCTCGGGCGCGAACACCGCGTCGAGATGGGCCACCTGTTCAGGTGTCAGCGAGACCTGCGCGGCGGCGAAATTGTCCCGCAAATGCCTGGCACTCGTCGTGCCCGGGATCGGCACACAATCGGGATCCTTCACCAGCGTCCAGGCAATCGCCAGCTGCGACATCGTACAGCCAAGGTCGCCCGCCATCTCCTGCGCCTGTTTCAGCAGCGGCAGGTTCTCGGTCCAGTAAGGCTCGTTCCAGCGCGGGAAGATACGCCGCATGTCGGCGGCATGGTAATCCTTCGGCGCGGGCGGATTGTCGGCGAGATAGCCGCGCCCGACCGGCGAGAACGGCACGAAGGTCACGCCCAGCTCCCTGCAGGCGTCCAGCACCGCGATCTCCGGGTTGCGCGTCAGCAGTGAATATTCCGACTGCATCGCCGAAACGGGGTGCACGGCATGCGCCCGGCGCAGCAGGCCCTCGCCCATTTCCGACAGGCCGACCATGCGAATCTTGCCCTCTTTCACGAGGTCCGCCATCGCGCCCATCGAATCCTCGATCGGAACATTCTTGTCGGGCCGGTGCATGTAATAGAGATCGATCACATCGCGCTGCAGCCGCTTCAGGCTCGCCTCGCAGGCGGCCTTGATGCTCTCGGGCCGCGCGTCCAGCTTCCGCTGGCCATCCTCGAACAGCATCACGCATTTGCTGGCCTGCACATAGTCGTTCTTGCGGTCCTTCAGCGTCTCGCCGATCAGCGTCTCGTTCTTGCCGAAGCCATAGATCGTCGCCGTGTCGAGAAAATTGTATCCGAGGTCGAGCGCCTCGTGGAGCAGCGCTGCGGCATCGCCCTCATCCGATGGCGGCCCGTAGCCATGGTGCAGGTTCATGCAGCCCAGTCCTACAGGATACACTTTGTCCGACCCCAGCTTGCGCGGTGCTATACTCATGATGCGGCTCTCTGATGATCTGGTTTCAGGCGCAGACTAGGCGCTAGGCAATGCAGGCGGCAAGTGGTCCGCTCATACGCATCCGGAAAGCGGGGACGGTTACCGCGCGCCTAAACTCACGACAAAGCGCTCAAACGATGCTAGCGAGTCAGAGCTAAAGACAATCCGGGGACGCAGATTGCAGAAGTTTATCCAGGAATTACAACGCCGGAACGTGTTCCGGATCGCGTCGATCTATGCGGTCGGCGGCTGGCTGCTGATGCAGCTCGCCGTCGTTCTCGAGACGACGCTGCTGCTCCCCAGCTGGTTTGATACCCTCATCACGATCCTCGTCCTGATCGGCTTCCCGATTGTTGTTTTCGGCGCCTGGGCGTTCGAGATGACGCCAGATGGCCTGAAACCCACCGCCAGGGTCGATCCGGAATCTAGCGTCGCCGATCGCACCGGCAAGCGACTCGACATGATCCTCGCGGCCGCAGCGGCGCTGCTCGTGGTGGTCATTATCGGCGACCGCGTGATGCCTTCCGGCAAAGCCGCCGCCAACCAGAAGTCGGTCGCCTCTGAAGATTTCTCCATCGCGGTCCTTCCCTTCGCGGACATGAGCCCGGATGGCGACCAGGAATATTTCGCTGACGGCATTTCCGAGGAATTGCTCAATGTCATGGCCCAGGTGCCCGGCCTCGCCGTGGCGGGCCGCACATCCTCCTTCGCCTTCAAGGGCCAGAACACCGACCTGCGCGAGATCGCCCAGATTCTCGACGTCGCCCATGTGCTTGAAGGTTCGGTGCGCAAGTCCGGCAACAAGGTCCGTGTCACCGCCCAGCTTATCCGCGCTGACAATGGCTTCCACATGTGGTCCGACACCTATGATGGCGACCTGACAGACATCTTCGCCGTGCAGGACGAGATCGCCAATGCCATCCTCGTCGAATTGAAGCCGCAACTCATGGGCACGGTCACGCCCATCGCCGCCCCGCGCACGGACATTACCACCTACGACCTTTACCTGCTCGCCCAGCAAAAGGCCGCCCTCAGCACGATGACTGGCTATGCGGACGCTGCCCACGCCCTCGACAAGGCCCTCGCCATCGACCCGGATTTCGTTCCCGCCCTCGCCTGGCGCGGCTATTACGAGCTGATGATGTCTGACGCAGAGGGGGCCGCCGGTGACATTCCGGCCGAAGAAGCCGTTACGCGGGCTGACCAATGGACCAGCCGCGCGCTCAAGCTGGACCCCGATTCCGCCGATGCCCTCTTTGCCCGCGCCGGGCTGTTCTCGATGGCGTTTGATGCCGAGACCCGCGACAAGGCGGGTGCACTTTATGAACGCGCCCTTGCAATCAAACCCAATTTCGCGCTGGCAAGGAATGACTATGGCTATTGGCTGAACGACCAGAAGCGGTTTGACGAGGCGATTGCGCAATTCGAGGTGGCGTTGGCACACGACCCGGCCCAGAGCGACGTGAACACGAATTTGCTGTCCTATTATGGCCGCATAGGCGACTTGGACAAGGCGCGCGTTCTGGCCGACAGGTGGCTCGCCATCTCACCGGAGAATCCGGGGCCTCACGTAATGAAGGCGGTTTTCCAGGAATTGTCAGGTAATCTGGCGGAAGGCCTGAAGATTCGGCGCAAGGTTCTGGCCATGGCGCCGCACGATCCGAGAGCGTCACGCGACCTTCATTTTGCCGAACTGGGACTGGGGGAATTCCAGTCGGTCCTGAAAGCTGACGAACCTTATATGCGCTATCGGGCGATGGTCCTGATGGGCCGCAAGGATGAGGCGCGGGCGCTAGTCAGGCAGGAAACGGACGCGCGACCGGACTTTCCGCAACAGCAGTCCGATTATCTCGATGTCCATAACAGCATCCATGACTGGGCAGAGGTCGTTCGCTACTATGATGCAACCTGGGACAGCCTTGAATCTTTCCAGCACACCTTTATCAAGCCGCCCTACCTGACAGTCCTGCCCGCCCTGATCGACGCCGGGCACCAGGACGCGCCCGCCATGCTCGCGGCGGCAAGACGGGCGATTGATGCGGATCGCGCGTCTGGCTTCCAGAACGCCAGCTATGATGTGAATGAGGCCCGGTTGTCTTTGCTTGAAGGCGATCAGGGCAAGGCGATGGACCTGTTGGAACTGGCCTATGCAAAAGGGATGCGCGACATTTACCTGTTCATCGATCCCGGCCTGAATGACACGCCCACGCCGCGGCTTCAGGCCCTTCAGGCCAGGGTCGCCGCTGACATCAACGCTGAACGCGCCAAACTGGGCCTGCCCGAAATCGATATGCCAAAGGCCTATACCGCAGAGTAGAACAGGGTGGGTTGAGTATCGCGGACATGTTCCCGATCCCGGCTCAGCTGATCGAAACCGTCTTCCGGTTCACGAACGCCTTGATGCCATCTGCCGCGAGTTCGCGTCCGTAGCCGGACTGTTTGACGCCGCCGAAGGGCAGGCGCGGGTCCGAGGCGACCAGCGCGTTGACGAAAGTGGAGCCGGCTTCGAGGTCGCGAACGGCCTGCTCGATTTCGTCCTCGTCCTGCGTGAAGATCGCCGAACCGAGGCCGTAATCGCTGCGATTGGCGCGGGAGATGGCATCGCTCAGGCTGGCGACGCGCCAGACATTGGCGACCGGTCCGAACATTTCCGCGTCCGCGCCCGGCGTGCCGTCCGGTGCCTCGGCCAGAACCTGCGGCGCAAACCACCAGCCTTTGTCGTCCACTTTTGCCGGCGTGCTGATCCGCTTTGCGCCGCCCTTCAGCGTCGCTTCAACCTGGTCAGCCAGTTCGTCGCGGATCGCCTCGGTTGCCAGCGGTCCGATATCGGTCTCCTCCAGCAGCGGATCGCCGACGCGCAGCGCCTCGATCTTCGCCACGAAAGCTTGGGTGAACGCGTCGTAGATATCGGCGTGAACAAAGAACCGCTTCGCTGCGATGCAGGACTGGCCGTTATTCCGTGTGCGCGATTTGACGGCCGTATCCACCGCCTTGTCCAGATCAGCCGACGGCATCACGATGAACGCGTCCGATCCGCCCAGTTCCAGCAGGGAAGGCTTCAGCTCCTCACCGGCAACACTGGCCACCGCCCGCCCGGCCGGGCCCGAGCCGGTCAGCGTCACCGCTTTCACGCGCGGGTCGCGGATCACGCCTTCGACGGCTTTCGAGCCGATCAGCAGCGCCTGGAAACAACCGTCCGCGAATCCGGCCTCACGAAACACCGCCTCGATATTCATGGCCGAGCCCCAGACATTCGAGGCATGTTTCAACAGGCCGACATTGCCCGCCATCAGGGTCGGCGCGGCAAAGCGGAAAACCTGCCAGAACGGAAAGTTCCACGGCATCACAGCCAGCACCGGCCCGACTGGCAGGTGGCGCACATAGGAGCGTTTCGCCTCGGTCTTGATCGGCTCATCGGCCAGGTAGGCTTCCGCGTGCTCGGCATAGTGCCGGCAGACGAGGGCGCATTTCTCCACCTCCGCCAGGGCTTCACTCAGTGGCTTGCCCATTTCCAGCACCATCGTGCGGGCATAGGCGTCCTTTCGGTTCTCCAGGATGTCGGCGGCCTTGTGCATCAGGCGCGTCCGCTCGGTGAATCCTGTCAGGCGCCATGTCTGGAACCTGTCATCCGCCCGTTCGATCGCGGCATCGAGATTGGCGCTGGTCAGCGGCGTAAAGCTCTGCAGCTCTTCTCCGGTGGCGGGGTTGATCGAGGTGACGGCTGGCGTGCTCATGGCGTGATCCTTCGGCTTAACTTCAATCCTATATAGGCATATAGAGCGCCAATGAGTTCCATGCCTCGCCTTTTCGTGAACAGTGATCTTGTCGCAGGCGAAGCCTTTGCGCTCGACGAGGGGCAGGCGAACTACCTGACCCGGGTCATGCGCCTCGGCATGGGTGACGCCGCCCGCGTCTTCAACGGCCGCGACGGCGAGTGGCGCGCCGAGATCAGCAGGATAGAAGGCCGCCGGGCCGAATTGACGCCCGTGGACCAGTTGCGTCAGCAGGAGCCGAACAGCGGTGCACAGCTGACGCTCCTCTTTGCTCCGGTCAAGAAATCCGAGACCGATTTCATCGTCGAGAAGGCAACCGAGCTTGGCGCCGCCCGGATCCAGCCCGTGATTACCGAACGCACCCAGACCCGCACCGTCCGCCTCGACCGGTTCCAGAAAATCGCCCTCGAAGCCGCCGAGCAGACCGAACGGCTCGACCTGCCGGATGTAGCGGATGCGGCCAGCCTCGACGTCGCGCTGGCGGCCCTGCCATCCGGCACGGCGCTGGTCTTTTGCGATGAAGCCGGCGACGAGGCCGATGCGCCCTGGGGCGGGCAGGCGGGCAGGGCCCGGCCAATGACCGAAGTGCTGCCCGGCATCAAAGGCCGCCCGGCGGCGATCCTGATCGGCCCGGAAGGCGGTTTCAGCCCCGCCGAACGCTCACACCTGCGCGCCCGCGCCGATACCTATCCCGTCGGTCTCGGCCCCCGCATCTTGCGCGCCGAAACGGCGGCAGTAGCTGCGATGACCCTCTGGCAGGCCGTGTGTGGGGATTGGCGGGACTAGCCCCTCGGGCTCGTCCTTCGACGTCGCTCAGGATGAGCCCTTCGCAGCATGCTCGCCTTTGAGGCTCATCCTGAGCGAAGTCGAAGGACGAGCCGGGCGTCCGGTGCTGTGGCCTAGAACGACCAGCGCTTCAGCGGCATCGGCACGTCGTCGACCCAGCGGCGTTTCCAGTCGAGCACGACGCCGACGCGGTGATCAATCTTGCCGTCCCAGTGCGGTTTCAGGCCGACGCCCTGCAACAGGTCGAACAATTCCTGCGCGATCGCGATATGGGCCACGTCCAGGTCCGAATGTGCCGCGCCATAGCTGAAATACAGGCCGTGGCCTTCAACGGCGCTTTCGGTGTCCTGTTGGTGGAAAAAGACATAGCCTCGGGCCTGCTGGCCCATGGCTTCATAATCTTCGATCTCGACGCCGATTTCGGCGGCGCCGCAATTGCCGCAGCAGGTGAAATTCTGTCGGGCGACGATTCCATTGTCTTCCAGCGTGTCCATGGCCAGTTCAAGCCGGTCATAGTCTGTCAGTACCGGCCAGCTTTCCTGCTCGTCGACCAGCGCCTGCACGGCCGTGACCAGCACCTGGCGCACCTCGACCCGGCGGTCGCGTTCGGACATGGTCGTCTCGAAGTCCTCGGTGAGTTCGAAGAGAATGTCCTCGATCTCATCGATCTCCTCATAGCCGCCCCGTACGTGGATATGTGCCCACATTTTCAGGTCGTCACGCTCGTCTGCCTTCAGCCTGTTCACGCCAGTCCCTCTGAAATCTCAGTTCAAAGGTTAGGATAACCCGGTTGGCGTTCGGATGAAACATCCCTATGTGCACTTCCATCGCCGATTCATGGGAGGCACCTGATGACCACACCGACGTCGGACATCGACGAGACCTCCGCGCGTATCGAATCCAAGTCTGAGCTGGTCGAGTACCTTGCCGCAGGGTCAAAGCCCATGGCGGATTGGCGGATCGGCACGGAACACGAGAAATTCGGCTTCATCAAGGATGGCCTGCGCCCGCTGCCCTATGAGGGCGACGCATCGATTCGGGCCATGCTTGAAGGTCTGCGCGACCAGTTCGGCTGGGAGCCGATTGTCGAGGGCGGTCATCTGATCGGCCTGAAACAGAATGGTGCCAGCGTCTCGCTCGAGCCCGGCGGCCAGTTTGAACTCTCCGGCGCGCCGCTCGAAACCATTCACCAGACCTGCAATGAAGTCGGCCGCCATCTGGAAGAAGTGCGTCAGGTGGCCGAACCGCTGGGCATTGCTTTCCTCGGCGCCGGCGCCAGCCCGCTCTGGAGCCTTGCCGAAACCCCGGTCATGCCCAAGGGCCGCTACCGCATCATGACCAATTACATGGACAAGGTCGGCCGTCTTGGCCGCCAGATGATGTTCCGCACCTGCACTGTGCAGACAAATCTCGATTTCGGCTCGGAAGCCGACATGGTGAAGAAATTCCGCGTGTCGCTGGCCCTGCAGCCGCTCGGCACGGCCCTGTTCGCCAATTCGCCCTTCCTCGACGGGCGCCCCAACGGCTTCGTGTCCTATCGCTCGCAGATATGGACCGATACCGACCCCGACCGGACCGGCATGCTGCCCTTCGTGTTCGAAGAGGGCTTCGGCTTCGAGCAATATGTCGACTATGCGCTCGACGTGCCTATGTATTTCGTCCGCCGCAAGGGCGAGTATCTCGATGCCAGCGGCCTCAGCTTCCGCGACTTCATGGCCGGCAAGTTGCCGATCCTGCCGGGCGAAAAGCCCGCCATGGACGATTATATCGACCATCTCTCGACGATTTTCCCGGAAGTGCGCCTGAAGCAATTCCTCGAGATGCGCGGGTCCGATGCCGGCCCGTGGAGCCGCCTGTGCGCCTTCTCCGCCTTCTGGACCGGCCTGATGTATTGCCCCGACTGCCTCGATGCCGCCTGGGACCTCGTGAAGGACTGGACGGCAGCAGACCGCGAATCGATGCGCCAAGGCGTGCGCACGCTCGGTTTGCGGACGCCTGTTCCCGGCGGCGGTTCGATGCAGGACCTCGCCAAACAGGTGCTCGCGCTCTCCCGGCAGGGCCTCAAGAACCGGGCGAACCTCTCCACGTCTGGGGACGACGAGACCGGCTACCTCACCGAACTCGATGACATAGCAACCACCGGCCTCACCCCTGCCGACCGCCTGCTGGCCCGCTATTACGGCCCGTGGAACCGCGACGTGCGTCCGATTTTCGCGGAAGAGGCGTATTAGGGGCACGCTTTTGCGCCTTTCGAGCCGCGCATAAGCACAAATTACCTTGAGCGTTTGCCCGACGCATGGTCAAACTGCCCCCTTGCGCGGATGGCGCACCACAGACTGCAACGAGCCTGGGGAGGGCCACTGTGACAGACATTCCAGTTTCAACGACGGATCCCGTCGAGGGGGATACAAGCTTTTTCGGACACCCGAAGGGCCTGCTGATCCTGTTCCTGACCGAGATGTGGGAGCGCTTTTCCTATTACGGGATGCGCGGCCTGCTTATCATCTACCTGACCCAGCATTTCCTGTTCTCTGACGAGAAATCGGCGTTGATCTACGGTGCCTATACGGCGCTGGTCTACGTGATGACGATCATTGGCGGTACGCTCGCCGACAAGTATCTCGGCCAGCGCAAAGCCGTGACATTCGGGGCAATCCTGCTGGTGCTCGGGCATTTCGGCATGGCGTTCGAAGGCTCCGGCTCGCAACAGATCGCCACGATCAACGGCGCTGAATACGAATTGACGCTTGATGGCCGCGGTGGCGATGCCAACCAGATCATCGTCCAGGGCGACAAGACATCGCTGATCAGTTTTGACAATGAAACCAATGAACTCGTGGTCGCCGAACCGGCCGTGATGGGCCTGCCGGAGCGGATCGACCGCTCAACCTATGACACCAAGATCGTCCAGCAGGACCTGTTCAAGAACATCCTGTTCCTGTCGCTTGCCCTGATCATTGCCGGGGTCGGCTTCCTCAAGGCGAATATCTCGACGATTGTGGGCGCGCTCTACGGTGTCGGCGACGCGCGCCGCGATTCAGGCTTCACGCTGTTCTACATGGGCATCAATCTCGGCGCATTCCTGTCGTCGATCACCTGCGGCATCCTCGGTATCGTCTATGGCTGGGCCTGGGGCTTCGGCCTGGCCGGCATCGGCATGGCTGCTGGACTGGGCGTGTTCCTCTGGGGGCAGAAATATCTCGGCGGCCGGGCGGATCCACCGGATGCCGAAATGCTCAAAAAGTCGGTTCTTGGCCCGATCAATGTGGAATGGGCCTGCTATCTCGCTGGTCTCATCATGATTGGCGCGTCGATGCTGTTGGTGATGAACGAAGAGATTGTCGGCGGAATCCTCGGCCCGATTGGTATCCTGATGTTCGTGTTCCTCGTTGGATACGCAATCCTTCGCCTGAAGGGCACCGAGCGGAACCGGATGTTTGCGGCGATCTATTTCGTGCTGGCGCAGATTCCGTTCTGGGCCCTGTTCGAGCAGGCGGGTTCGTCGCTGAACCTGTTCACCGACCGTCTCGTTGATCGGACATTGTTCGGCTGGTCGGTGCCGGCCCCGGTGTTCCAGTCACTCAATGCAGCCTTCATCTTCATTTTTGCCCCGATCATCGCTTGGTTGTGGATCTGGCTGGCCAAGCGCCACAAGGAACCATCGACTCCGGTGAAATTCGCCATTGGCGTCTTCGGCGTTGGCCTCGGCTTCCTTGCCCTTGTGGCAGGCATCCAGACGGTCGGTCCGTCCGCCATGACGCCGGTCCTGTTCATCTTCCTGATCTACTGGATCCATACGATGGCAGAACTCATGCTGTCACCGGTCGGCCTGTCAGCCGTGACCAAGCTCGCGCCACCGCAGGTCGTTGGCATGACTATGGGCGCCTGGTTCCTCTATTCGGGCCTGTCGAATTTCCTCGCCGGCATCATCGCCCAGTCCACAGGGTCTGAGACCATTGGTGGCCAGTTGACCGACGTGGCAGCTGCCAAGGCAACCTATATCAGCGTCTACAGCTCGGTCGGCTATATCGGGATCGGCATCGCGGTCGTGATGTTGCTGATTTCGCCGCTGATCAAGAGCTGGATGAAAACCGACGACGGCACGATGGTCTAGGCTAGGCTGCAAGCCTCAAAACAAAAGGGCGGCCTTTGCGGGCCGCCCTTTTTCGTTTCGGATGAAATCAGGTTTATCGCATCGGTGGATTGAACGGATCGGTCGGCAGTCCGCGCTTGATCCAGCCATCACCGGTGCCGAGATGACCTGTCATGCCTTCGGACACGTTGAACACATGGGCGAAACCTTCCGAGGCCAGTTTCTCCGCCGCTGACGTCGACCGGTTACCCGATTTGCAGATTACCGCCACGGGCTGCTCAAGATCGCCGTAAACGGCTCCCCGCGCCCTCGCCACAAAGTCGATATCCTGGAGTGTGGCGCCCACGCTATCACGTGGCATGCCGGTCATGGCCCATTCGGTTGGGGTGCGCACATCGATCAGGACCAGTTCGCCCTTCTGGGACATTTGGAAGGCGGAATCGGCGGTCAGGGTTTCCACATCCGCCATTGCCATGCCGCCAAGGCCAACGGCTCCGCATACCAAGGCCAGGAACTGAACTCTCATCGCGTCACTCGCTTCTACGCCGCCAAGGGGCTTGGCCCTTGGTTAATATGGCAACAAAGTGGCAAAACCTCCGCGAGGCCGCAAGAGTCTCCCGTTAAAATGACAGGAATTTTATCCGGCACCGCCAACGGTCAAGGCACCTACCTTGAGCGTTGGCTGTCCAACGCCCACCGGCACCGATTGTCCGCCCTTGCCGCACACACCGACGCCGTCATCCATGGCGAAATCATTGCCGATCATCGAGACCTGCTGAAGCACGGTCGGCCCATGGCCGATCAGCGTGGCGTTCTTGACCGGCGCCACGACCTTGCCGTCCTCAACGAGATAGGCCTCGGTGCACTGGAACACGAAATTGCCGGACGTGATGTCGACCTGCCCGCCACCAAAATCGACGGCCCAAAGGCCGCGCTTGATCGAGGCGACGATTTCGTCCGGATCCTTGTCTCCGCCCAGCATGACCGTGTTGGTCATGCGCGGCATGGTCTGGGCTTCATAGCTTTCCCGGCGACCATTGCCGGTCGGCGCGACGCCCATCAGGCGGGCGTTCAGGCGGTCCTGCATGTAGCCTTTCAGGATGCCGTCCTCGATCAGGACGGTGCGCTGGGTCGGCGTCCCTTCATCATCGAAAGAGAGCGAACCGCGTCGGGCTTCAATTGAGCCATCGTCGATCACGGTGACGCCCTTGGCGGCGACCTGTTCGCCGATCCGGCCCGCATAGACACTCGTGCCCTTGCGGTTGAAGTCGCCTTCGAGACCGTGGCCGACAGCTTCGTGCAGCAGCACGGCTGGCCAGCCAGGGCCGAGCACGACTTCCATGACGCCTGCCGGCGTCGGGATGGATTGCAGGTTGACCGAAGCCTTGCCGAGGGCGCGGCGGACCAGGTCCTGCCAGCGGCCCGGCTGGATCCATTCGTCATAGGCGGCCCGGCCACCTGCGCCAGCGCTGGCGGATTCGCGTCGGCCGTTTTCTTCCAAAGTCACCGAAACATTGAGACGGACCAGCGGACGTATGTCGGAGAACGTCGCCCCGTCCGGGCGGATGATATCGATTTCCCGATGGCTGCCGGCGAGCGATACCGAGACCTGCACGACGCGAGGATCCAGCGCCCGCGTCCAGGCGTCGATCTCGGCGAGCAGGCCGGTCTTGACCGTGAAGTCAGGTGCCGATGTCGGGTCGATCGGTGCATAGAGGCGACGATTGGTCGGTTGCGGGCCGTCGGCCAGTTTGCCGGAATAGCCGCGCTTGGCCTGTGAGGCTGTCTGCGCCGCGCGGGTAATCGCGCCCAGCGACAGTTCCGAACCATAGCCGCTACCCTGCGCTTCGCCGGCGACGACCCGCAGGCCGAAGCCCTGATCGGTATCGAAGGCGGCCGATTTCAACCGCCCGTCATCAAACACGAAACTTTCCGAGCGCGAGCGCTCGATGAACAGGTCACCGTCATCTCCGCCGGACACGGCATCAGACAGGATATCCGCAGCGCGGGCGACGTCGAAAGGCAATTGGGTCTGGGTCATCCATCCTAAATGCGGGTGATCGGCGCCCGCAGCAAGGGTAAACCCTGTCATCCACGCACAATCGCCTAGGCTGGTGGCTTGGCGGCGGGCAGGGGCACTGGGCTTTCGTTTGCCTCCCCGGCTTGCCGGGCGTCCTGCCGCTTGCTGAGCGGCACGTCGCGGCCGAAAATGAATTTGAGGATGCGGCGGTCGGAGCGCGACAGGTCATCCCGGTCAGCCAGGAACTTGCCGAAGCCGGACATGCCGGGAACATGGTCGGAGACGACCTTCATGGTCAGCAACATCGGCGTGGACAGCAACATGCCCATGAACGACCATAGCCATGCCCAGAGTGCGAACGAGACGAACACGACCACGGCATTGAGGCGCAGCCGTCGCCCGACCAGGACGGGGGTCACGAACTGTCCCTCGAACGAGGTCAGGGCCCAAAAGGTGAAGGCAGGCAGGATGGCCGCCGTGGCCGAATCAAAAGTCACCAAGGCGACAAGGAACGATATGCCGACGCCCGCCATCGCACCGATATAGGGAATATAGTTCAACAGGAATGCGGCGAGTCCGAACAGGACCGGATCCGGCATGCCGAGGGCCCACATCGCGAGGCCGATGGCCACGCCGAGGCCCATATTGATGAGGGTGATGGTCAGCAGGTAGACCGACAGCTGGTTCTCGATTGCCCGGGCCACAGCGAGCGCGCGCCGCTTGTCCTTCAGCGTCGGCATGACCTGGACCAGCTTTTCGTAGAACAGGTCTCCAGAGGCAATCAGGAAGAAGGCGAGGGTCAGGCAGATCACGACCTGGCCAGCCATGACAGGCATCTTGTCGGTAAATCCGGCCATGAAGCCCGGCTCGCGAATGGTGACCGTGTCCGTGGCGGGTTCCTTGCCGGCAATGTGTTCGATCTGCTCGGTGGCATCCATCACAGGCTGCACGGTGCCGGTCAGCTCGCTCAGCTTGTCGCCGATCTCTTCAATCATGTGCGGCGCGCCGGCCAGCCGGTCCTGTGCTGCACCGGACACGAAATAGCCGAGCGTGCCGATCGCTCCGAGCAGGGTCAGCAGGATGATCGCCGCCGAGACGCCGGATGAGAAGCCGAACCGGTCCATCGCCCGGCGGACGGGGCTGAAGATCAACGCCAGCATCATCGCCGAGACAATCGGAACGATCAGGCCCTGCGCGATCGTCAGGACGCTCAGGGCCATGATCCAGAAAATGCCAACGAGCGCCCAGCCGTGATGGCCGGGCGCTCGCC
>NZ_JBBKXE010000028.1:0-30641 GCF_037969335.1 Hyphomonas sp.
CGACGAATCCGCCCCCTTGTTTCGGATGGATCGCACGGAGGCGGGCGTCGACGATATCGCCGATATGGGGCCGTGTCGCCTTTGATCAGGCTGGCCGCGCGATCGCTTTGCGGATTGACCGGTGGAGCGACGCGGCGACCCGGCCCCATATCGGCGATATCGTCGACGCCCGCCTCCGTGCGATCCATCCGAAACAAGGGGGCGGATTCGTCGACCTTCCCGGCGGCGTGGACGCGTTTGTTCGGCTCGCCGAAGGGCATGGCTTCACTGAAGGCCAGACCTTGTCCGTGCAAATCGTCGCAGAAGCCCGGCAAGGCAAACTCGCGCGGGTACAGCCCGCCAACCCCGCGGCCGTCACCCCGTCGCCTGCCGCGCGCTGGCAAGCCGCCTTGCCGGGCGCGGCCGCTCTCACCGAGGAAGACGTCCTCCCCGGTGATCCCGACATCGAGGCGGCCTTCGATGAAGCGACCTCGGAAACCGTCACGCTGCCCGGCGGCGGCACGCTGCGCATCCAGCCCACCGCCGCGCTTGTTGCCGTCGATCTCGACACGTCCGGCCGCAATGACAGCGGACGGGCCGCCGCCCGGGCCCTGCGCATCAATACGGACGCAGCCCGGGAACTGGCCCGCCAGATCAGCCTGCGCAATCTTGGTGGTGCCATCGTTCTCGACTGCGTGTCGCCGATCAACCGTGAGGCCGGGCTCAAACTGCGCGACAGCTTCATCTCGGCGTTGGCTGACCTCTCCCAAAGACATGCCAAGGCCCTGGCGCCATCCGCTTTCGGCCTGATGGAAGCCTCCGTCGCCTGGGGCGAGACACCAATAGCTGACCGGCTTTTCAATTCCAGCGGCGAACCGACCGATGAAACCCTGTGCCTTGAAGGCCTGCGCCATCTCCAGCGCGAAGCCCGGGCACAACCGATGGCACAACTGACACTCTCCCTGCCCTTGCGCGCCTTCGACTGGATGTCCGATAGCGGCCTTGACCTGCAGGCGCGCCTTGACGAGACTTTCGGTGCCCGATTGACAATTTTATCCAGTGATAAAACCAAACCTGAAGTATTCCAGACATGAGCAAGCCCATCTCCCCGGAAAACAGCACGCCCAAATGCGCCCAGTGCCGCAAGAAGCCGATATCGCCTGAATACAGGCCATTTTGCTCGAAGCGCTGCGCCGATGTCGATCTGGGCCAATGGTTGAAGGGCGGATATGCGATCCCGGGTGCCCCGGCTGAACTGGACGAAAACCTCGATAGCGGGCGCCCGCTCGACGACTTGTCGGGCGATGACTGAAAACGCGATAGACAAGCGCGCCTGCCTTGGTTAGAACCCGCCTTCCCTGCTGGCCTGCCCGGGTAGCTCAGGGGTAGAGCAGCGGATTGAAAATCCGCGTGTCGGTGGTTCGATTCCGCCCCCGGGCACCATTCAAAATCAGATTGGGTCGCCAGCCTGCCCTGCCCGGGGCATCAGGCATTCCGCGCATCTGGTGCTGGCGCCTGATAATGGGCTTTCGCACCCAATGACCGTATTTCACCCCTCGCTGCCTTCAATACGTGCATCCGGGTCAAATTCTGCGGTTTGCTGCGCGTGTGCGGGAACCGGCACATCTGTTATGAGTACCCTCCAAGCGTGCCCTCATGACCAATAACAATTCCGAATCATCTCCCCGTCTGGTCGCCGTGTCGAACCGGACCGCCTATGGCAGCCCTCGCGCTGGCGGACTCGCCGTTGCGCTGTCGGACACACTCGCCGAAACGGGCGGCTTGTGGATCGGATGGAGCGGCAAGATATTTGACGTGCCCCGTCGCCGTGTTCTCAATGTTGATGAAGACGGCGTCTCGTTCGCCCTGATCGACATGTCGAAGGCCGAATATGAAGGCTTCTACCTGGGCTACGCCAACAGCGTTCTCTGGCCGGTCATGCACAACCGGCTCGATCTTGCGGTCTTCGACAGCGACTATTTTGCCGCCTACAAAGCCATAAACCGGCAGTTCGCCGATGTGGTCGCCGCCCAGACAACGCAGGACGACCTCATCTGGGTCCAGGATTACCATTTCTTCCTTCTCGCCAAATTCCTGAAGGATGCCGGGTGTAACCGGCGAACGGGATTCTTCCTTCACATTCCGTTTCCGGCCCCGGAAGTTTTCAGGTCGATCCCCGACCACCTGACGTTGGCTGCGGGCCTGTGCGCCTATGAGGTTGTCGGCCTCCAAAGCTCTCACGATTGCGCCAATTTCGCGCGCTACATCCAGGAAGAGATCGGCGCCGAGAAACTCGATGACGAGCGCTTCAGGATCGGCGACCATATCCTCACGCTTCGCCTCTGCCCGATCGGTATCGACGCCGAGGGCTTCAGCCTCAGCGCCACGAGCCAGGCGGCCAATGATGCCTCCCGGAAACTCGCGCGTTTTCTCGGTGAGCGTGACCTCGTCATCGGCGTCGACCGGATGGACTATTCCAAGGGCCTGCCGCAGCGCTTTGAAGGCATGGCCGTGCTGTTCGACAAATACCCGGACCTGCACGGCAAGATATCCTTCACGCAGATCGCCCCGCCGTCACGGTCCGTCGTCGAGGAATATGCCCAGTTGCGCCAGCAGCTTGATGAACTGTCGGGCCGCATCAATGGCGATTATGGTGACCTTGACTGGATCCCGATCCGCTACCTCGCCCGCGGCTATGAGCGCGACGAGCTGGCCGGCCTTTACCGGCTCGCACGTGTCGGTCTGGTCACCCCCTTGCAGGACGGCATGAACCTTGTGGCCAAGGAATACATCGCGGCGCAGGATCCGGACGATCCCGGCGTGCTCGTCCTCTCCCAGTTCGCGGGCGCCGCTGATCAGATGACTGACGCGCTGATTATCAATCCGCATGATCGCAACGCCGTCGCCGAGGCCGTTCGCACGGCCCTGAACATGCCACTCGCAGAACGCCAGAGACGCTGGCGTGCCCTGTACGACGGCATTTGCCGGCAGGACATCAACTGGTGGCGTGAGCACTTCCTGGCAGCGTTTGACACGGCTGAGGGCCAATATTAGTGCAGAACATGCCTGAGGCCCCTGTCAGAACCTTTTCCTTGTCGCCAAACGACGCTGTCTTTCTCGATTTCGACGGTACGCTTGCCGGGCTTCAGGATGACGCGGATACAGTCTTTCTGGTGCAAGGCATGGATCAGGTCCTGCGTGCCTGCGCGCACCGGCTGGACGGCGCCTTGGCGGTGATGTCCGGTCGTGATCTGGACGATCTTTCACGACGGGTTCCCGACAGCCTCTGGCGTTTCGGCAATCACGGGCTGAGGGCATCTGCGCCCGGCGGACGGGCAACAGAGTCCCTTACCGCGGCGCCGAGCGGGCTTTTAGCCGCCTTGTCAGAGATTTCCGACACTTATGCAGGCGTACGCCTCGAGCCCAAGGGACCCGTGCTCGCCGTACATTATCGCGCTGCGCCCGGTGTCGAAGTGGAACTCAAATCAGCGCTGTCCGACGCCATTGCACCGTTTGCTGATTATAGCCTGCAGCATGGGAAAATGGTCTTCGAAGCCAAGCCATCTGCCGCGAACAAAGGCGCCTGTCTGTTGCGCGCTATGCAAAGCAGGCCTTTTCTGGAGCGGCGCCCCGTCATGATCGGCGACGACACGACCGATGAGGACGCCTTCGCAGCGGCGCAATCGGCAGGCGGTATCGCAGTCAAGGTCGGTGAGGGTGCTACCGTCGCGCTGCATCACATGGATTCCGTGCAGGACGTGCACGCATTGCTGAAGGAGTTTGCGTCCACATGAGCGGACTGAACATGGGCATTGTCGGCAACGGCACCATCGCTGGCCTGATCAATTCGGGCGGCGACTATCAGTGGCTTTGCCTGCCGCGCTTCGACGGCGAGCCCGTGCTGAACCAGTTGCTCGGCGGTGGTGGACAGTTCAGCATCTGGATGGATGGCCTGACATCACGGTCGCAATCCTATGACAGCAACACCTCCATTCTTCGCACGCGGCTCGAAGCGGACGATGGCGCCATCCTCGAAATCATCGACTTTGCGCCACGTTTCGAGAACCGGGGCCGCGTCTTCCGGCCTGCTTCGATCGTCCGGCGCTTTCACATTGTCGCCGGGACCCCGCGCGTGCGGATCACCCTGACCCCGCAAACCGACTGGGGCGCGCGTCAGCTCCCGTCTGTCCGCGGCGTCAACCATATCCGCTTCACCGATGGTGAGCTGGCCTTCCGCGCAACCACGGACGCGCCTGTTTCCTACATCATGTCGGGCACCAGCTTCCTGCTTGAGCAGGACGTATCCTTTGTCCTCGGCGCCGACGAATCTCTCACCGACACGGTCGACGTCATCACCCGCGACTGGGAAGAGCGGACTCGGCAATACTGGACGAAATGGTCCCGCAGCTTGGCGGTACCTTTCGAATGGCAGGAAGCGACCATCCGCGCGGCGATCACACTGAAACTCTGCGTGTTCGAGGAAACCGGCGGCATCGTCGCCGCCCTGACAACCTCCATTCCCGAGCATGAAGGGTCGGAACGCAACTGGGACTACCGGTTCTGCTGGATCCGCGACGCTTATTTCACGGTCTCCGCGCTCAACCGCCTGTCCGCCATGGGGACGCTGGAACACTACATGCGCTGGGTCCGCAACATCGTCGCCCAGTCAAAAGGCGGCCATATCCAGCCGGTGTATGGCATCGGCCTGGAATCCGACTTGACCGAGGAACAGGCTACCCACCTGCCCGGCTTCCGGGATACCGGCCCGGTCCGACGCGGCAACCAGGCCGCCGAGCATATCCAGCACGACGTGTACGGACAGGTCGTGCTCGGTGTTGCGCAATCATTCTTCGATTGCCGCCTGATCTCGCGCCCGGGAATTGCCGAGTTCCGGCAGCTCGAGCCCGTGGGCGAACGCGCGTTTGCCGTGCACGACACGCCGGATGCGGGAATCTGGGAATTCCGTACCATTGCCGAAGTGCACACATCCTCGGCGATCATGTGCTGGGCGGCCTGCGACCGCCTGTCGAAAATCGCGGCATATCTCGGCCTGCCGGATCGGGCGACCTATTGGGCCGAACGCGCCGCGATCATTCACAAAACCGTCCTGGACAAGGCCTGGAGCGCCGAGGTTGGCGCCTTCACGGCAGCCTTCGGCGGAGAGGCGCTCGACGCCTCGGTCCTGCTGATGGCCGAGATCGGTTTCCTGCCGGCCAGCGATGCACGCTACATCGCAACTGTCGAAGCCATCGACAGCACGCTGCGCGAAGGCAACCACGTCTATCGCTACAAGACCGAAGACGATTTTGGCCGCCCCAAGACCGCGTTCACCGCATGCACCTTCTGGCACATTGATGCGCTGTTCCGGATCGGGCGTGTCGACGAGGCGCGCGTGATGTTCGAGTCCGTCCTCGCCAGCCGCAACCATGTCGGCCTCCTGTCAGAGGATTTCGATCCAGTGACGGGCGAGTTGTGGGGCAATTTCCCGCAAACCTATTGCATGGTGGGTATCATCAATTCCGCCGCACTGCTCAGCAAGCCCTGGACATCCGTCATCTAGGCCTAGGCCGCCACGTCCGATTGTTCGGACCGCGCAACGGATGCGTCCAGAGCGCCCGGCTCGTCCCAATTCCCTTCGGGACGGATCATCACCATCGGGTCGCTTTCCGGCGCCAGCGCACGCGGGTGTTCTGGCAGGGGAATCTCGATTTCGATATATTCGAAATCCGAAAACCAGAATCGCGGCCGATCCGCAGCAAGCCGGCACCGGAACGTACGCGACCAGACAGGCCACAGACGCGCCTGTATCTGCGCAATCATCAACCGATAGCCCTTTCGCGTCGCATATTCGAATGCTTCAGCGAGAATCACCTGCAGCGCAGGCCGCCCCCTCTGTCCCCGTAGCAGCACGACCCGCTCAAGCTTGGCGAACCCGGCAAACCAGCGCATTCGAAGCGTGCCGACAGCATCTGGCCCGTCAAACACCAGGAAATGCGTCGCGCAGAGGTCGTTGCCATCGAACTCCTCGTCATAGGGGCAGGCCTGTTCGGCCATGAACACGGCGGCGCGAATGGACACCATTTTCTGATAGTCATCGAGCGAGCGCACAGGCCGCGCGGTATAGCGTTCGAACGCTCCGTCCGGCACCGGGCGACACAGCACCTGCTCTCCCGTCTTCGGCCTGCTTCTCATGCCACCTCACTCCGGGCCTGGACGAGGGCTTCCTGCACATACAGGTCAGGCAGCCCACCCTCGCACGGCGCGAACCCCAGACTCGCCATCGATCGCTTTCCGTCATCCGTCGCCCCGCGTGCAAAGCACGGATAGGCGCTGAAGAGTTCAACACGCATCACGGCGGCCGCTGTCATTACGCGCTTGCGCGCGTCTCGCGTGGCACCGGCATACACGCCGATATAAAATCCCGCGCATCCCTTTCCGTCAACGCAGAGGTGCACCGGGTCAGGGTTTGCAGGATCGTAAGAACCGTCCCGCACAGCCATCTCGCCAAGCGGCGACAAGGGCAATGTCAGGAAGATTCCATCGACCGGATCGCCTGTTACCCACGCCGTCATTCCCGTGATACGATCCATTTCAGCAACCGAATCAGGCGTAGCGATCTTGGACGACATGAGTAGCTCAGCCATCTCAATACCCTGCTCCAGCTCAGCAAAGGTTGCGCGCCTGAACCCCAACTCCGCGCCTTTCGACGCAACCTTGGCGAGATTTATTGAACCGTCCACTGACACACCATTTATGATTGTTTTTGTTCTTATCGACAACTCAGATTTATAGGATTGGTGCCACGAGCGTTGCTGCGTGGCTTTACCAAAAACTGAAACGGGGACTTACACTCGTGAAAGGGAAGGCAGATGCGCGTGGAGTCGTTCGATTGGGACCGTATACGGATCTTCCGGGCCGTTGCAGAATTGGGAAGCATGTCCGCCGCCGCGGAAAGGCTGGGCGGATCAGTGCCCACGATCAGTCGGCGCATAACCGAACTCGAAACGGCCCTCAGGACCGAACTGCTAAAGCGGTCATCGCGCGGAATTGTCCTTACAGACGCAGGCCGCATGCTGTTGCGCCATGCAAACCTCATGGCCGATATTGTCACGGCAGCGCACGACGATGTATGCGACTCTGACACGGCAAATGAAGGCCCGGTGCATCTCGTCACAGATGATGGTCTGGGGCCCTATTGGCTGGCGCGGCGGATACCGCAATTCCTCACGGACCATCCAGGGATCGAACTGACACTTTCCGTTTCCGATCACCCGCCGGACCTGTTGAACAATGAAGCAGATATCGCCATTCAGTTCGAACCGCCGAGCCGGAGTGAATTGATCGGCCGCCGTATGGGTATCGTCCACTATCTCTGCTTCGCCTCTCGCGACTATCTCGATCTGCACGGCACGCCTGCCGACCTGACAGATTTTCACCATCACAGGTGCCTGCTGCACGAGGGATATGTGAATCAGTCCGAGCGTTGGGCCGACGGGGCCTTCCTCGCGCGGCAATTGATCCCCTTCTCCCTAATTACCAATTCGTCCGCGACGCTGATTTCCTGTTGCCGCGCAGGTGGCGGGATCGCCATCCTGCCATCCTATATCGGCGCAGCCTGTCCGGAGCTTGTGCCGCTTGCCCTGCCGGAAGTGGCGTCGATCCAGTTCTGGATGGCCTATACGGAACGCGTGCGCCGCATTCCGAGAGGACAGGTTGTGGTCGAATGGCTGCGCAAGGCATTTGATCCGGCCGAGTCTGACTGGTTCCGCGCCAATCTCACCCGCCCGGGACACACGCCTGCCAGCGAATAGGTCGGCATAACTTGCCTCTTCCAACAGATATGGAGCACGAATTAGCTTGGTTTTGGCTATTCCCGCGCACGGTCATTCCCGCTAGGTCTAGTCACACGGTCCCATGAACAGGAATTTGCCTATGCCGAGCCATCTCGACCATCTCAAGACGCTTGAGCAACGTCTGCTCTGGCTCTCGGCCTGGACCGTCCACAATGCCAACCACCTCCGGGACAAGCACGATGACGACGTAAAGGTCGGCGGCCACCAGGCCTCCTGCGCCTCGATGGTGTCGATCATGAGCGCGCTTTATTTCCACACGCTGCGCCCGGAAGATCGCGTCGCCGTCAAGCCGCATGCCGCTCCCGTCTACCACGCCATGCACTACCTGATGGGCAACCAGACACTGGAAAAGCTGCAGAACTTTCGCGGCTATGGCGGCGCGCAATCCTATCCCAGCCGCACCAAGGACATCGACGATGTCGACTTCTCCACCGGCTCGGTCGGCCTCGGCGTGGCGGAAACCGCTTTCGCCTCGATCATCCAGGATTATCTTGAAGCCAAGACTTGGGCTGCTGACCGGCCCCTCGGGCGCATGGTCGCGCTCGTGGGTGACGCCGAACTCGACGAAGGCAACGTCTATGAATGCCTGCAGGAAGGCTGGAAGCACGACCTGCGCAACACATGGTGGGTGATCGACTATAACCGCCAGAGCCTCGACGGTGTCGTGCATGAAGGACTCTGGGAAAAGGTCGAAGCCATCTTCAAGGCCTTCGGCTGGCGCACCGTGGTCCTGCGCCACGGCGCCCTGCAGCGCGCGGCCTTCGAGGAACCGGGCGGCGAGACACTGAAAACCTGGATCCAGACCTGCCCCAATGCCGATTACTCCGCCCTGACCTATCGGGGTGGCGCGGCCTGGCGCACCCGCCTGATGAACGATATTGGCGACCAGGGCGATGTGACGGCCCTACTTGAACGACGCAGCGATGATGAACTCGGCGCCCTGATGAACAATCTCGGCGGCCAGTGCATCCAGTCCCTCTGCGATGCCTTTGACTCTGTCACCGACGATACGCCCACCGTCTTCCTCGCCTATACGATCAAGGGCTGGGGCACGCCCCTCGCTGGCCACAAGGACAATCATGCCGGCCTGATGAACAAGGCCCAGATGGCTGATTTCCAGATAAAGATGGGAATTGCCGAAGGTGAGGAATGGGCCCCCATCGCGGGTGTCGACGACCCCGCGTCCCTGAACGCCTTCCTGCGCGACGTTCCCTTCTTCGCAGACGGCCCGCGCCGTTTCACGGCCCCGACGGTCGCCAGTCCCGGCCCGATCTTCCTCGACGATGACGTCCAGTCCACCCAGGCCGGCTTCGGCAAGATCCTCGACGCGCTCGCCAAGTCGAAATCCGAACTGGCCGACCGTATCGTCACCACCTCACCTGACGTCACTGTCTCGACCAATCTCGGCCCCTGGGTGAACCGGCGCAGCCTGTTCGCCCGTGAGGTCAGGGGCGACACGTTCCGCGACCAGCAGATCCCGTCGACACAGAAGTGGCAGTTCTCGCCGGCAGGCCAGCACATCGAACTCGGCATTGCCGAGATGAACCTCTTCCTCCTGCTCGGCGCTGCCGGCCTCTCCCATTCCCTGTTTGGCGAGCGCCTCATCCCCATTGGCACGGTCTACGACCCGTTCATTGCGCGCGGTCTCGATGCCCTCAACTATGCCTGCTATCAGGATGCCCGCTTCATCATTGTCGGAACCCCCTCCGGGGTGACGCTCGCGCCTGAAGGCGGCGCCCACCAGTCGATCGGCGCCCAACTGATCGGCATGAGCCAGGACGGCCTCGTCTCATTCGAACCAGCCTTCCTCGACGAACTCTCGATCATCATGGACTGGTCCTTCGACTATTTGCAGCGCGACGGCGACGGCGATCCCGACGAGCGCACATGGCTGCGCGACGAGACCGGCGGCTCGGTCTATCTGCGCCTCACCACCCGCCAACTGGAACAGGTCCGCTGGTCCGACCGTGACGACGAGAGCTTCCGGCAGGGGGTCATCGACGGCGGCTACTGGCTGCGCAAGCCCGGACCGAATTGCGAGATCGTCATCGCCTACCAGGGCTGCGTCGCGCCCGAAGCGATCAAGGCTGCCGGACGCATCGGCAATAATCGCCGCGACATCGGCGTTCTCGCCGTCACATCCGCTGACCGCCTCAATTCAGGTTGGACCGCTGCTCGCCGCGCCCGCGCACGTGGCAACAAGGCAGCCAAGAGCCAGATCGAGCGCCTGATGGAACAGGTCCCCCGCGACTGCACGCTCATCACTGTCACCGATGGCCATCCGGCCACGCTCGCCTGGATCGGCGGCGTGAAGGGCCACGCCACGACACCGCTGGGCGTCGAGCATTTCGGCCAGACCGGCACGATCCGTGACCTTTACCGCCACTTCCAGATTGATGCCGAAGCCATCGTCTCGGCGGCAAGCCACCTCTCGCCCGGCAAGGTCATCTGATCAGGCTGTTTCGAGCCAGCCCTGCAAGCGCGCGGCATCCATACGTGTCTGCTCCGGGCTGCCGAACAATTGCCGGTTCACGCCGATCCGCTTGAACCAATAGTGCAGGCCGACGAGATCGGTGAAGCCCATGCCGCCATGCACTTCTGTCGACGTGCGCGCGATGAACGTGCCCGCTTCGGCAAGGTGAGACTTCGCAAGCGTCGCCATCGCAAGGCCTTCCGGCTCGCCTGTGTCCAGCGCATGCGCGGCATGCCAGATCAGCGCCCTGGATGGTTCCAGGCGCGCCGCCATTTCCGCGCACATATGCTTCACGGCCTGGAACGATCCGATCACGCGGCCAAACTGCTGGCGCTCGGCGGCATAGGCGACCGCCTTGTCAATCATGGCCTGCGCCGCGCCGAGCGTATCCGCTGCAACCAGCAATCGCGCTGCTGCCAGTACTTCGTCATCCGGTTTCAGCGACATGGCGCGGGCGTTCCCGCTAAAGACCACTTCGGAAAATATCCGTGTCCGGTCGATTGTCTGCATGGGCGTAGCGGCAGGAGTCTCGACGAGATTCAGCGCGCCTGTTGTGTCTGCCGCCAGCAAGTGTGTTGATCCCTCTGCCGAGACAGCCAGCAGCGACGTACCGGTCAACTTGTCGCCATCGACCGCCACGCCAGCGCCGTCACGGCGCGACGACAGTTCCGTCAGCGCCAGCGCCATCCTGATGTCGCCAGAGGCAATGCCCGGCAGGAAATCATCGCCTGCTTGCCGCATCGCGTGTGCAGTCACCGTCGTCGCCAGGAAGCGGCTCGGCGCGATCGCATAGCCGAGCGATTCCTGAACGAGGCACGCATCCAGCAGGCCAAGCCCGAGGCCACCCTGCGCTTCAGGCACGTGCAACCCGGCAAGGCCGAGATCATCGAGGCCCGCAGCCAAAGCTGCACCCGCGGCTTCGTCCCCGGTCGCGATCTTGCGGATCGTATCCAGCGGCGCAACATCCTTCAGGAAGCCGTTCAGGCTATCCTGCAACATGCGCTGGTCTTCTGAGAGTGCAAATTCCATCGGTTTTCTCCTCTCAGGCCTTGGCCGGTTTGGGTTCGCGCGGCAGGCCGAGGCCCCGTTCCGCAATGATGTTCTTCTGTATCTGGGCTGTCCCGCCGCCAATGATCAGGCCGAGGTCATACATGTACCGGGCCTGCCACGAGCCATTCGCGCGCAAATGCTCGCCCTGCTCGTACATCACGCCCAGTTCACCAAGCGCGTCGATGGCGAGGCGTGCGATCTCGTGATTGAGCTCACAGCCCATCAGCTTCACGACCAGTCCAGCAAGGCCGGCACCCTCCTTCTTCAGGCGATGCGTCGTGATGCGCAGGCCGTTCGCCTGCATCGCATAGACTTCGCCTTGCAGCTTCAGCAACCGGTCCCGCAACAAGGGATTGTCGATCAGTCGCTCGCCGTTCACCGTCTCACGCTTCATCAGCTCGACCAGTTCCACCAGCCGCGCCTTGGTGGCATTCGGGTCACCCAGCATGCCGCGCTCATGAGTCAGCGTGGCATTGGCGACCTGCCAGCCCTTGTTCTCGGCAAACACGATGCCGCTCTTCGGCACGCGCACATCAGTGAAGAACACTTCGTTGAAATTCGCCGCACCAGTCATATCGACTAGCGGGCGAACTTCGATCCCCGGCGTCTCCATTGAGAACAGGATGTAGGAAATGCCTTCATGCTTCTTCGCGGTCGGGTCGGTGCGCACGAGACAGAAGATCATGTCGGCCTGCTTGGCGGTCGACGTCCAGATCTTGCTGCCATTGATGACATAGTCGTCGCCATCCGACACCGCCGCCGTCCGAAGCGCCGCAAGGTCAGAGCCTGCGCCGGGTTCGGAATAGCCCTGGCACCAGATCATTTCGCCATACAGGGTCGGACGGATATAGGCCGCCTTCTGTTCCGGCGTGCCCAGTTCCAGCAAGGTCGGCACCAGCATCGAGATGCCCTGGTTCGACATCGCGCGTGGCAAGCCCGTGCGCGCGAACTCCTCGGCAATAATGCGGGACTTCAGAATGTCCGGTTCTGCGCCAAAGCCACCATATTCCGTGGGAATTGTCCGCGCCGCGAGGCCGTTCTCAATAAGCAGTTTCTGCCACGCCTGCCGTTTCGGGTTTTTCATGCCCCGGTCGTCGGGCGTGGGGGCCAAATGGGCGTTGGCAGAAAGAATCTCGGCCACTTCCTTGCGGAAGGCTTCATATTCCGGGCTGAGTGAAAGATCCATTGTGGACGGGCTCCCTGATTTTTACCGACACTGGCAGGCCTTCCCTTGGGGCTGCCAAGAGGAACTCTGCCCTTTCCGGCCCATTCGCGTCTTTCTGCTTGCTGGACGTGGCGTAAGGGTCCCTATTCTGGAAAAAATCACTCTTGGAGGAACGTCCCTATGTCAGTCGAATATGAAGTCCGCGGCCATATGGCCATCATCACGCTCAATCGTCCCGAAGCCCGCAACGCCATCAACGGCGTGATGGCAACGGGTATCGAACACGCGCTCGACCGGTTCGAAGACGACCCCGAACTCTGGGTCGCCATCCTCACCGCCAATGGCAAGGCCTTCTGCGCCGGGGCCGACCTGAAAGAGATCAACGCTGGCAATGGCGGCGCCCTCGGCACGAAAAAAGGCGGCTTTGCCGGTATTGTGAAACGCGAGCGCACCAAGCCGCTGATTGCCGCGATCACAGGCAGCGCCTTGGCTGGCGGCACCGAGATTGCCCTCTCCTGCGACATGATCATCTGCGCCGACACCACCAATTTCGGCCTGCCGGAAGTCAAGCGCTCGCTCGCCGCAGCAGCTGGCGGCCTCTTTCGCCTGCCCCGCGTGATCGGCATGCCAATGGCTCTCGAAGTCATCCTGACCGGCGATCCGCTGCCGGCACAACGTGCGTATGAACTGGGCATGGTCAACAAGGTCGCGCCCGAAGCCGAGGTGATGGCCGAAGCCACGAAGCTGGCCGACCGCATCATCGCCAACGCACCACTCGCCGTTCAGGCCAGCCGCTCCGTCGCGGCCGATGCCCTGAAAAAATCGGACGAAGAACTCTGGAAAGCCAGCGGAGCGGCCTTCGCAGGCCTCGTCGGCACCGAGGATTTCAAGGAAGGCCCGCGCGCTTTCATCGAGAAACGCGCCCCTGTCTGGAAAGGCAAGTAAGCCTAGTCCTCCCGAACAACACGTGCCTTTCCGCGGCCGAGGGCCAGCGCCTTGATCGCGCCGCGGAAAGTCTGCACCTCCTGCTCGGTCCAGTCCGCCCGGACCAGGGCTGAGCGGAGATTGTCCTTCATCAGCGGCGTCTTTTCCGGCGGGAAGAAGTATCCCGCCCGCTCCAGTTCCGCCTCGAAATGCTCAAACATCCGGAACACGTCATCCCGAGTCGACGGCACCCCGTCTCCTGAAATCGCTGTGACAGGGCTCTGCGCAGAAATAACCGACGGATTTTCCGCTGCGTTCAGCTTGCCCCATTCGTGCGCAAACACGCAGACAGCTTGTGCCAGGTTCAGGCTCTTGAAGTCACGATCGACCGGATAGGTCATCAGAAGGTCGGACAGGGCCACGGCCTCGTTCGGCAGGCCGGACTTCTCCCCCCCGAACATCACCCCTGCCACACCCGCACCGCCCACGGCCCGCCCATACACCACCTCCGCAGCACCAGCGGCATCCACCACGCGCTTCTCGATTCCCCGCATCCGCGCGGTCGCGGCGACGAGATAAGTCACCCCCTCCAGCGCATCCTGTAGTGTTTCATACACTTTCACGTTCACGCCTGCATCGAACGCGCCGGCCGACATCGTGTCCGCCGCCGGATTCGGCCAGCCATCGCGCGGCGCGACCAGGCGAAGGTCGGTCAAACCGAAATTGCGCATCACCCGCGCCGCAGCGCCAATGTTTTCGCCAAGTTGCGGGGAATGGAGGATGACGCAGGGTCTGCGCTGTTCTGACATGAAGGAACCTGTTTTGACGCGGCCTGCCGCTCTGCTATAGCGCACTCCAATAGCTTCAACCGCAAGGATTACAAAACATGGCGAAGATCAAGGTCAAGAACCCGATTGTCGAGATGGACGGGGACGAAATGACCCGCATCATCTGGCAGCTCATCAAGGACAAGCTGATCCATCCCTACCTGGATATCGATCTGAAGTATTACGACCTGTCGATCCAGAAGCGCGATGAAACCGACGACCAGATCACCGTTGATGCTGCCGAAGCCACCAAGAAATACGGCGTCGCCGTCAAGTGCGCGACCATCACGCCCGACGAACAGCGCGTTGAAGAGTTCAAACTCAAGAAGATGTGGCGCAGCCCGAACGGCACGATCCGCAACATTCTCGGCGGCGTTGTCTTTCGCGAGCCGATCGTGATTTCCAACGTCCCGCGCCTTGTTCCCGGCTGGACCAAGCCCGTCGTCATCGGCCGTCACGCTTTCGGAGACCAGTACAAGGCGACCGACTTCCTCGTGCCCGGCAAGGGCAAGCTGACCATGAAATGGGAAGCATTCGACGGTTCGGACTCCCAGGAATATGATATTTTCGACTTTCCGTCGGCCGGTATCGCCATGGGCATGTACAATCTCGACCAGTCGATCCGCGACTTCGCCCGCGCCACCTTCAACTATGGCCTTCAGCGCAAGTGGCCGGTCTACCTGTCGACCAAGAACACGATCCTCAAGGCCTATGACGGCCGATTCAAGGACCTGTTTCAGGAAATCTTCGACGCGGAATTTGCAGACAAGTTCAAGGCATTCGGCGGCACCTACGAGCATCGCCTGATCGACGACATGGTCGCAGCCGCCATGAAATGGTCCGGCGGCTATGTCTGGGCCTGTAAGAACTATGATGGCGACGTACAGTCCGACACCGTGGCCCAGGGCTACGGCTCGCTCGGCCTGATGACCTCCGTCCTGATGACCCCCGATGGCAACACGGTCGAAGCCGAAGCGGCTCACGGCACGGTTACGCGCCACTACCGCAACCACCAGAAGGGCGAAGCGACATCGACCAACTCTATCGCCTCGATCTATGCGTGGACGCAAGGTCTCAGCCATCGCGGACGCATGGACGGCACGCCGGACGTGCAGGCCTTCGCCAAGACGCTTGAAGAAACCATCGTGAAAACGGTCGAAGCCGGCTTCATGACCAAGGACCTCGCCCTCCTCGTTGGTCCGGACCAGGAATGGCTGACGACCGAAGGCTTCATCGAGAAGGTCTCGGACAACCTCAAAGCCGAGATGGCCAAGGCCTGAGGCTCGCGCTTCAGATAGCTAAAATGCAAAACCCCGGCGCCTTGCGGTGCCGGGGTTTTTTGTGCTCGCGCAGACCGGTTCAGACCACGCCGCCGACCATGTGCCCGATCCCCGCTGTGATCGCCATTGCCAGAGCGCCCCAGAAGGTCACGCGAAGCATCGGCTTCCAGGTACTCGCCCCGCCGGCCCGCGCACCAATAGCTCCGAGCAGCGCAAGGAAGATGAGCGACGCCACGGCTTCCGCAGGCACCAACGCGTGCAATGGAACCAGCCAGACCAATGCGAGTGGCAGGGCAGCCCCCACCGAAAACGACAGGGCCGACGAAATCGCGGCCTGAATGGGTCTCGCAACGGACAGGTCGGTAATGCCAAGCTCGTCGCGTGCATGAGCGCGGAGCGGGTCTTTGGCCATCAGCTGGCTCGCCACCTCGCGCGCCGTCTCCGGGTTCAGGCCGCGTTCCTCATAGATACCGGCCAGTTCAGCATGCTCCGCCTCGGGCATGTCAATCAGCTCCTGGCGCTCCTTGGCGAGCTCCACCTGTTCGGCGTCTGACTGTGAACTTACCGACACATATTCGCCAGCCGCCATGGACATCGCCCCGGCGACGAGCGCCGCAACGCCCGCGATGAGGATTTCGCCTTGCGCGGCTTCTGCGGCCGCCACACCAATGATGAGGCTGGCTGTCGAAACAATGCCGTCATTCGCGCCCAGTACAGCTGCCCGCATCCATCCTATCCGCGATAGCTGGTGGCGCTCTTTGTGAAAAGGTGAACGAGCCATGAGTGTCCTTTGTTTGGATATGGAAAGCTAAGCCCAAAACGGGCCACTTGAACGTGCCTAGTCGGCCGAGACGCCGAGAGATTCCACCGTAGCGACCGTCAGGTACCCGACCGGCAATCCGTTGGCGCGCTGATAGGCTTCCATCGCCCTGTAGGTCGCTGGCCCGAAATCGCCATCAGCTGGAACCTTGAACCCCTTGGCCGACAAAGCCTTCTGGACTTCGACGATCTTGGCAGGTGATGCATTGGTGTCGCAAAGCACCTCGCGCCATTCGACGCTGCCGCCCCCCGTCACCACGCGTTTTTCGACGGTGCGATACGTCGCCGGGATGACTGTCGTCTGCTCTTGGGCCGGCGATACGAGCTTCTGCAGGGTGATCGTCTCGTAGACGGCAGGAACCGCTTCTTCCACGATCCGCGCAGGCGTGTTCACGACGTCCTTTTTCAGCGTTCTGTATTTCGCCGGGATCACCTTGGTTTCCGTTCGCTCCTGATGCACGAGCCGCGTGCGCGCCACCTCATCATATTGGGCAGGCACCTCCACCCGGCACAGCAATTCACCGGTCGATAAGGCGGAATCGCTATCGGCCTTCGCGGCGATCACATTGACTCCGTAGAGTCCCGCGCCCGGTTTCCACGTCGTATAGGCCGGACGGATCAGCACCTTTTCCGTGTAAGTCTCGAATTCGGCCGGAATCACCACGGTGTCGATCCGCTCCGGCGCTTCCAGGATCTGTTCTGTCTTGGTGACGTATTCGGTGGGAATAACGGTGAAGGATGTCGTCGCCTCCCTGACCATGACCTCCTGGGTATAGGTCTCGTAGACGGCTGGGATGACCGTGATTTCGGCCCGCTCCGGCGTCGCGGGCACCTGCTCCGTTACCACTTCGGTCGCTTCCGGAATCAACACGCGTGCGAAACACGAGCCGGCGTCAGCACTCGGCGGATAATCCGTGGCATTCTGGGCGACAGCCAGTCCTGCCATTGCCAATGCAGCTGCCGATATGAACATCAGTTTCGTCATGGTCATCCCCCTTCGCTGCATTCGGCAGCCTGCCATACCTTTCGGCGTCCAGATGTGTTTTACCCCACCAAGCTGGGACCGGCCAGCCTGTTCGACCCGTACGCCACCCGGGCCGTGCGGCGCGGTGGCACTGGCATTCAGCCGATTCCGGGCTATACGGGCGTTTCAAGTAGCGAGGCACGACATGATCCCGAGATATACACGACCCGAAATGGCTGAAATCTGGTCACCGGAAACGCGCTTCGGCATCTGGCTCGAGATCGAGACACTCGCCGCCGAAGCCATGGAAAACCTCGGCCTGATCCCGGAAGGCGTCACGAAGGCCGTGCGCGAGCGCGGCGCTTTCGAAGTCGACCGTATCGACGCCATCGAACGCGAAGTGAAGCATGACGTCATCGCGTTCCTGACAAATGTTGCAGAACATGTCGGCGACGAAGCCCGCTTCCTGCACAAGGGCATGACCTCCTCGGACGTGCTGGACACCTGCCTCAGCGTCCAGCTCGTGCGCGCAGCCGACCTGCTCCAGACAGGACTGGACCGTGTCCTCGAAGCACTGGAAACGCGTGCCCGCGAACACAAGCTGACCCCGACGATCGGTCGTAGCCATGGCATCCATGCGGAACCCACCACGTTCGGCATCAAGCTGGCGACGTTCCACGCCGAATTCCAGCGTGCCCGCACGCGCCTTCTGCTGGCACGCGAAGAAGTCGCCACATGCGCCATCTCCGGCGCCGTCGGCACGTTCGCCAATATTGATCCCGCCATCGAAGCCCACGTCGCGGAGAAGTTGGGCCTCACGATCGAACCGGTCTCGACGCAAATCATCCCGCGCGACCGGCATGCCATGTATTTCGCGGTCCTCGGTGTGATCGCATCGTCCGTCGAGCGTCTGGCTACCGAAGTGCGCCATCTGCAGCGCACCGAAGTGCTGGAAGCCGAAGAGTTCTTCTCGCCCGGCCAGAAAGGCTCGTCGGCGATGCCGCACAAGCGCAATCCTGTCCTGACAGAGAACCTGACCGGCCTCGCCCGGCTCGTCCGCTCTGCGGTGACTCCGGCGCTCGAAAATGTCGCCCTGTGGCATGAGCGTGACATCTCGCATTCGTCCGTCGAGCGCGGCATCGGCCCTGACGCCACGATCCATCTCGATTTTGCGCTCCACCGCCTCGCCGGCGTGGTCGAAAACCTCGTTATTTATCCAGAGAACATGCTCCGCACGATCGAGAGCATGGGTGGTCTGCACAACTCCCAGCGCATCCTGCTCGCGCTCGTTGAGCACGGTGTCAGCCGTGAGGACTCCTACAGCCTGGTCCAGCGCAATGCGATGCGCACATGGCGCGGCGAAGGCAACCTTCTGGACCTGCTCAAAGCCGATCCTGATGTGACCGGCAAGCTGACCGATGCCGAACTGGAGGCGCTGTTCGACCTTGAATACCATTTCAAGCACGTCGACACGATTTTCGAACGCGTATTCGGGGCCGCCTGAGCGCTCACCCAATAAAAACGAAAAGCCCGGCAGACCAGGTCTGCCGGGCTTTTTGCATCAGGTCGTCATTAAAAGGTCGTGGACAGGCTGGCTGAAAAGGTCGTTCCGCGCTCATAGGTGTTGAACTCGGTCCGCCCAAGACCGCCTTCGGACATCTGGTACTCGGAGTGCTTTTCGCCGAGCAGGTTACGCCCCTTCAGGCCCAGTGACAGTTCGTGCCCGCCAAGCATGAAGTCACGATTATACACCAGGTCCAGCTGCACACCGGGTTCCTCCACCACGTCCGGCAGCGCGGCAGCGCCGATTCCGAAACCGCGTTGCAGGATACGGTCATCCACCCAGCCGACGAGGAGCGTCATCTGGTCAACATCGCTTTGCCAGCCGAACTGGGCATTCAGGATGTTTTCCGGCGTGCCCTGCAGGTCGGACCCGTCCAGCCCGAACAGGGCTGCATCACGGAGCGAACGCGAAATCGGGTCGAACACCTTGTCACTCTCTGCAGCCTTCACCTCCGACGCGGTGTAGGTGTAGTTCGCCGAAAACATCCATTCACGCGCATCCATCCAGGGATTGGATATCGGCATGCTGAAATTGGTCCTGTACTCAAGCTCCGCACCATACAGGTCTGCCTTCGGACTGTTGATGAACGTCGTCTCGAAAACGAAGGAGGCCGTGGAATACTGCACTTCCTCGATCGGGTTCTTTATTTCTTTGTAGAAGCCACCCAGCGTCACGAACTGGTTACGCCCGATATAGTATTCCAGGCGTGCGTCATAGTTCGTCAGTTCACTGTCCACAAGACCGCTATTGCCGCGATAGGTGCGATCTGTCTCCGGATCGATGAAGGATGACAGCGCCAGTTCGCGAAATTGCGGGCGGGCAATCGTCTGCGAATAACCGGCTCGCAACTGGAGATCGTCCGCAAAATTCCATGTCAGCGTCAGCGCCGGCAGGATATAATCATTGCTCAGGTTGACGTCCCCTGCTCCCGGGTTTCCGAACCGGTCAAACGTCTTCACGGTCTGCTCGGCATCTTCGTACCGAAAGCCCAGCGTGCCGCGAACATAGTCCAGCAAGTCGATTTCCGTCTGCACGTAGAACGCATTCACGTCGAGCGCCCCCGAATAGGAGTCGTTGGGCGTCACAACCTCCTGAAGGACGAACCGGGCAGGATCGATATTGTCAGGCGAGAACAAGTAGTCAGGACGCGCCGCTTGCACATCGGCTGGCAACGCGTTGCCACCGACAAACCGCAGGGACAGGTAGTCATAGGTGCGGTCGGTCGAGGCGATGTCGAAACCGCCCGACATAACCAGTTCACGCGCGTCGCCAATGTCTACAGTATATTTTGCATCCGCGCCCACACTTGCGATCGTGTCCTCCAGGTTCGAGAACACGATGCCATAGTTGTTTGCTGTGGAATACAGGGGCACACCGTCCGCATCGGGACTGCGCCGCAATGATCGGTCATATGGCGCATCGCGCGTCGACACCGCATAGGCGCCGCGCCAGCTCAGGTCCAAGTCACCAACCTTGTGATCTCCGCGAAGCTGTCCGAAGCTTAGCTCACGCTCGAACCACCCGCTTGACTCATCATGAATCTCGCCCGTGGCACCCGGGGCATTGAAATCTGTGCCCGTCGTGATTTCCGCCGTTTTCGAGGTCGTGTGGACATAGAACAGAGTCGCCTGGATCTCGTTCTCTCCCCAACCGATCGATCCCGAGCCAAGCGCGTTCAGGGTGGCATCATATGTCGTCGAGAACTGGTTCTGGTCGCTGCCGATCACACCGGCCTCGACGAACTGCCGCGTGGCATCTTTGGTTGTCCATCCCGAGTCGAATCCGACAACACCGATCAGGCCGATATCGTACTGGCCCTTGTCGAGGATCAGGCCACCCTCCACCGACCCGTTCCAATCAGGATCCAGTTCGCCTTGCTGGATGACGGACAAAGGCGAGTTGACCAGGCTCTCGCCGATGGCCTCGATCTGTGCCGCGCTTTGGTCGCCCAGGCGTTCGCCAGAAGACAGTACCGCTGACAACGGTCCCGGGATGTCCCGAAGACCATCATCATATCCGGACCAGTCAAGATCGCCCCCATTGACAAACAATCCATCGGAGCCGCTGGTTTCGGTATTCGCCGAAATACCGGCCTTTACCGTCAGGAAATTGTCTGCCGGCTGGCGAAGTGTTTGAAGGTCGATCACACCGCCGCCGAATTCGCCCGGATAGTTTGCCGAAAATGTTTTCTGGACAGATGCGCCGGCCAGGACGCTGGATGGGAACAGGTCGAGCGGCACTGTGCGCCGCAAGGGCTCAGGGCTGGGCAGCGGTGACCCATTGAGCAAGGCCGACGAGTATCGGTCACCCAGGCCGCGCACGAAGGCAAAGCGCCCGGAGACAATACTCAGGCCGCTCAACCGGGTCAGGGCGAGCGCTGCATTGGAGTCGCCTTGACGCGCAAGGTCCTCAGTGGACAGGAACGTCGCTACCTGGGATGTCTCGCGCTGGGGCTCGGGAATGAATTGACCGCGTACGACCACGGTCTGGAGTGTTCGGCTGTCTTCGGGCGTTTCTGCCGGAGCTGTCGCCTCCTGGGCGACCACCATCGGGGCCAAAGCGAGAAGGATTGCTGTCGACAGCAACCATTTATATCTGGCGGAATTATTGTGCATTTTTCTAAACCTAGCTTGGCGTGAAATGGACGCCTTCAATTGGCTGCGTCCGTGTCTGGCCCAAAATGAAAGTGCCGGGATGGCACACGCCTCGCGTGGCCATCCCGGCGGTTCTCAACTTAACAAGGGTCGCTGGCTTCAAGGCCGCACGACCAGCCTTGCCACCAGGTGTCCGTGGCGTTCTCGACGGCACCGATATAGTCGACCGGCTCGAGGTCGCTCGACAGGCCCGTCACGTCGAAGGCTGTGACGGCTGACTCAGCTGCACCGTTGATGAACGTGTTGATCAGGGTGCTTGCCGTTGCCGTGGAGTTGTTGGTACCCGCGGCAAGGGATGCAGACGCCGCACCGATGTCAGAGCCCGCCACTTCAAGTCCGGCTGCACAATCGAACAGGACCGAGTTGAAGGCAGGGTCCACACCGGCCTGATAGCCAGCAACACCATTGCCTGCCGACGTTTCCCAGCGGAAGCATTCAGTAACTTCCTTGACCACGCCGTTGACATAGGTGCCGATGGTGCCGGTGTTCAGGCGGAACGCGTTGCCACCCGCATTGCCGAGGAAGGTGAAGTTGGAGACTTTGGCATTCGAAGCCGGTGTGATGCCTGCCACGCTGCTGGCCTCAACCATGTTGTCACCGCCAGCAGCACGCTGCTTCACGATGATATATTGCAGGCTACCATTGTAACCATTGTCGGTGTCCAGCGAGTCATCGTCTTCCCCCGTCAGCACGAGGTGCTTGGCGTTGACCGTGCCGCCGAAGAATTCAATGCCGTCATCCGAGCTGTTGTGAACCTGGACATAGTCGACCGTCGTGCCCGAACCAATACCAGCCAGCGTGATGCCGTTCAGCTCATTACCCGTCGTGACTTCGAAACCGGAATGCTTGACCACCGTATAGCGCAACGAACCGCTATTGTCGGTTGGCTCGGCACCGCCGTAGACGGCATCAGGATTGGTCACGCCTTCAACCACGTTGTCACAGGCGGCTGTCGCTGGCGTTGCGGCATTGCGGCAGCGGTTGATCGGCGCGCGGCCAAGGATCACCAGACCGCCCCATTCGCCAATGGCATTTTCCGGATTGGGTTGCGTGTCCGTGACATCAGCTTCAGATGTCAGGACGACCGGGTTTTCCTTTGTCCCGTTGGAGAATATCTGCGAGCCGCGGTTCACGACAATATAGTCGGCGCCGCTTCCGCCAAAGACCGTCACACCCGATTCAATCGTCAGCGTTGCCGGATCACCTGTCGCTGCCGTGCCATCGGCACCAATATCGACACCGACGTCCAGACGTCCGACGACTTCGTAGATATTGCCTCGCGTCAGGCGAACATCATCGGCGATCACGCCCGAAATGCGGCAGACCGTTTGGTCATTGGTAACAAGCCCGGAATCTGTCGTCCCGGCAGGGCAGCTCGGATCAGGGAATAGACCGAATGTCCATCCGCTTGCCCAGTTCTGGGTTTCCGTTTCGGTCGGACCAAAAGCACCGATATAGGTGACCGGTTCGAAACTACCGCCCAGCGTTGTCGCATCAAACGGCGTAACTGCGGCTTCGTTCGGACCAGGGAAGAAAGAGGCCGCGAGCGTGCTTGCAGTTGCCGAGGAATTGTTGGTGCCCGCGGCAAGGGATGCAGAAGCCGCACCGATGTCAGAGCCCGCCACTTCAAGCCCGCCTGTACAATCAAACAGGACAGAGTTGAAGGCCGGGTCTACACCAGCCTGGTAACCCGCGACACCATTGCCTGCCGACGTTTCCCAGCGGAAGCATTCCGCAGTATCGGTCACCACGCCGTTGACGTAGGTGCCGATCGTACCGGTATTCAGGCGGAACGCGTTACCGCCTGCATCACCGAGGAAGGTGAAGTTCGAAACTTTCGCATTGGATGCTGGCGTAATGCCCGCAACACTACTGGCCTCAACCATGTTGTCGCCGCCGGCAGCACGCTGCTTCACGACAACATATTGCATGCTGCCATTGTAGCCATTGTCGGTGTCCAGCGAGTCATCGTCTTCGCCCGTCAGCACGAGGTGCTTGGCGTTGACCGTGCCGCCGAAGAATTCAATGCCGTCATCCGAGCTGTTGTGGACCTGGACGTAATCAATTGTCGTGCCGGATCCCACACCACCAAGCGAGATACCGTTCAACTCGTTGCCCGTGCCAATCGCAAAGCCGGAGAAGCGCAGCGAGACGTAGCGAAGCGTACCACTGCTGTCTGCGGCATCAGCACCGCCATAAACGGCGTCTGGACTGCTCACGCCTTCAATCACGTTGTCACAATCGACGGTCGCCGGCGTCGCCGCATTGCGGCAACGGTTGATCGGTGCCTGACCGAGAATCACCAGGCCGCCCCATTCGCCGATATTGTCGCCGCCGAAGTCGCTTGCGTCTGTGGCGCGACGGATCAGGTCATTGGCGCTGGTCATGACAATCGGGTTGGCGGCATTACCGTCTGCATCAATCTCCGAACCGCGGTTGATGACGATATAGTCTGCGCCTGAGCGCCCGAAAACGGTAACGCCCGGCTCGATGGTCAGGGTTGCTGCTGTACCGCCTGCGGTCGTGCCGTCGGCACCGACGTCTACGCCAACATCGACGCGTCCATCCACTGCATAAGCAACGCCAGCAACGAAAGGAAGCGTCAGGTCCGCCAGATACGTACCCGAAAGATTACACGTCGTGAATCCGCCGACGGCCGCGCCTTCTGTGAAACCCGTCGGGCACGTCGCGGCACTTCCGCCACCACCGCCACTGCCACTGCCACCACCCGTTGGCGGCGTTCCGGGGTTGGTGGCCCCCGGTGAAGCAATGTTACTTCCTTGCGAACACGCTGCTGCTAAGCAAAGCGCAAGCGCGCTAACCGACCTGCGAAATATCATTGGAACCCCTCATTTGGACCGTCAGACAGGTCGACTCCATTGCGACCTCGTCAGCGGCTCAATAGCGGCGCCCCATGACAAACAATTAACGGAAATATTTCGGTTTTGAGACAGCAAGCCAGCGCGACACGCTGCGCACGGAAACAAACGGAATGTGCGCCGCGTTCCGTCACAAAACTTTCGCGAAAGCGACATGTGAGCGCGATAAATTCCGCATATTCGTGCGCTTGCCAAGAACCAGGGGATTAACGCAACAGGGGGCCGCCTCGGTGGAACATATGGATTTGATTTACAGGCTCGAGGGTCGCTTGATCGATCTTGAAACAAAGGTCGCACAGCTGGAAAAGACGATATCGGATCTGCCAAAGATAGAGCCGGCCATACCAGTAGACGCGCAGAGACGAATTGATGCTGGCGAGCATCCCGTTCGCGTCATGCGCGAACTCAGGTTGCTCACACAAAGTCAGCTGAGCGAACTGTGTGGCATTCGCCCCAATCACATATCCGCAATCGAGCGCGGTCAGACATTTGGGCTCAAGACGGCACGGCGACTGTCAGAAGCGCTGGATGTTCCCGCAAGCGTACTGTTCTGACATGGTCTTGCCTCCGGATCGTATCGAAGAAAGTAAAGGTGTATGATATTGGGACAATGCCCATGCCCTCAAGTATTAACAAGTTGTACTGTAATTCAGCTTGCCACTATTGATTAGTTTGCTTCATCACCATTCCAATTGCCCGGGTCTCGGCCATGGCCCACCTGTTCGACAGGTTGCCCAGTTACATAATCCGGGCAGGGAAATTGCAGTCAGAGTAGAATATGAGCCAATTAGACATCCTTTCGACGAAAGCACTGCACCTTTTGCCGCGCCTACGCGTCGGCGTCACAGTCGTGTTTGTTGCGCTTTTGGGATTGCTGGTTGCCCGGTTCGTCTGGCTTCTGGTCGAGCCTGGCGGCGCTGTGAGCGCCCCACTGCCCTTGCCCGCCACCCAGACCGACGCATCTGCAGGATCGTCTCTTGCGAGTGCTGACCTCATGATCCTGACCCGATCAAACCGGTTCGGAAGGGCCGCGGCCGTCGGCGACATCATTCCTGATGCGCCGGCGACGAGCCTCAATCTTACCCTCAAGGGTGTGCGATCTGTCGCGGAGGGCACAAGCGAAGCAAGTCCAGGTCAGTTCTCGATTGCCATAATCCAGACTCCCGACGGACGGGCACTGACCTATCATCCGGGTGACACCATCATCGAGGGAGTCACCCTTGACCGCGTCCGTCCCGACCGGGTGCTCATTCGAAAAAGCGGATCGCTGGAAACACTGATGATGGAAAGCGGTATTGATGCGCTTTCGGTCCTGTCCCTGCCCGGCCAGGAAGGCATGGTCGAAGGCGCGCCGCGTTCTCTCACGACTGCACGGGAACAGGCACCAATCGATCGCGCGCTCCTGGCATCGCTAGACGTGGCACCCGTGTTCACAGATGGCGTTCTTGTCGGTTACCGTCTGTCCACGCCGGAATCGACTGCGGCCCTGTCCGGCTCCGGTCTCGAATCCGGTGACATCATCACAGTGCTCGACGGTACGCCCATCCGCGACATCAAGATCGAAAACATCGCCGAACGGCTGTCGAATGCAGCCGAGCTATCCATGACGGTCCAGCGCAATGGCGCCGACGTCCCCGTCACGCTTCGCTTCCCTGAGGGAGAATAGAATGAACGTCCGTTTCGGCTTTTCAGCCATCCTGCTGGCCACGACCGCCCTGCCCGCCTTCGGGCTCGCGGGTGAGTCCGGTCCGAAAGCATCGCTCCACGTGTTGAATTTCGATGATGTCGAACTGAGTTCGCTGGTCGCCGACGTTTCCATCGTCACTGGCTACACGTTCATCGTCCATCCCGATGTCCGCGGCAAACGCGTCACCGTCACATCCTCGTCCCCACTGACACGCGACGGCGTATTCGACGTCTTCCTGTCGACCCTGCGCGTTCACGGTTTCACGGCTGTCCCGGCCGGCAAGGACACCTATCGCATCATCCCCGAACAATCGGCGGTCAGCGAAGCCGGCACACGGGCCTCCGGTTCCAACAGTTTCGTGACCGAGATCATCCACCTCAACAATTTCAATGCGCTCGAAGCAGCCCAGATGGTCAAACCCCTGGTCGACGCTCAAGGCCAGGTGATTGCAAACCCGCGTTCAAACACGCTGGTGATCGTCGATTACCAGTCGAACATGCCGCGTATCCGCCAATTGGTCGCGGGAATTGATGAAGATCGCACCCGCACGGAAACGATCTCTCTCAAGAACATCCCGTCAGGCGAACTCGAGTCCATCCTGATGGCCCTTCAGAAGACCGGTGGCGAAGACGCTTACGCGTCGAACTTCCAGGCCATCGCCTCCCAGACCGGCAATTCGATTGTCATCCGTGGTGACGACCTCATGGTCGAGCGCGCTCTGAAAGTTGTCGAACAACTTGATGCGACGGACCGGGTCGAAGACACGCTGCGTGTTATCTCCCTCAAGAACGCCGATGCCGCCGATATCGTCCCGATCCTTGAAAAAGTCGCGGGCGCAATGGCGTTCCGGCGCGGTGAGGCAGGCGGTGACGTTGGACTCAGCACCATCGCATTTCACGCGTCCACGAACTCGCTCGTGATCAATGCACCCAGCGAAACACTTCTGACACTTGAACGCGTGATCCAGGATCTGGACAAGCGGCGCGCCCAGGTTCTCGTTGAAGCCATCATCGTCGAAATGTCCGACGACACCGCGCGCGAACTCGGCCTGCAATTCCTGCTCAGCGGTACCGGCAACTCAACCGTTCCCTTCGCGTCCACCAACTATTCCCGGTCTGCACCCAACCTACTGACCCTCGCCGGCGCCATTTCCGGTGACACGCCATTCAATAGCGGCGACTCCAATCCATTTGCCGCATCAGCCGTTACGTCTCTGCTTGGCCTTACCGGACTGGGCTTTGGCGTCGGTGGCCAGGACGGTGACACGCTCTTTGGCGCCATCCTCACGGCCGTCGAGAACGATACCAATTCCCGCGTCCTTTCAAAGCCTTTCAACATGACACTGGATAACGGGACCTCATCGCTTCTGGTTGGCCAGGAAGTTCCGATCATCACAGGGTCCGTGCTTGGAACAGACAACACCAATCCGTACCAAACGGTTGATCGCAAGGAAATCGGTGTACGCCTCGACGTCACGCCGCGCATTTCATCTGACGATGCAGTTCGTCTGGAAATCAATCAGGAAGTCTCCAGCATCGCAGGGGCGATTTCAACGGCAACGTCGGACCTTGTCTTCAACAAGCGCCAGATCACCACCGACGTCCTTGCCGACAGCGGCGAGATCATTGTGATCGGCGGCCTCATCCAGCAAACAGACACATTCGCGAGCGAAAAGGTGCCCTTCCTCGGAGACGTCCCGGTCGCTGGTCGTCTCTTCCGCTCCGAGGGCAAGGCGACAACACGCACCAACCTGATGGTTTTCATTCGCCCGACCGTGATCCGTGATCGTCAGAGCGCGCGTGACGTCACCGCTCGCAGCTATCGGTTCGTTCGTGCCGAAGAACTCTGGAACGGCAAGGACGACAAGGTCAATTCGCTCGACGCCTTTGTCAGCGAAGTGTTAGGGGCGCCGCCACCGCAATAATCCGATGAGCACACACGCCGCACCCCCCCGCCAGTTCACCTATGCCTTCGCCAAGGACAAAGGCCTCATCGTGCTGCCTGATCGCGACACGTTGACTGTCGGCATGCGCACGGGTGCCGACGTCATGTCCCTCGTCGAGGCGCGCAGGGCACTTGGTTGCGCTCACGCGATCGAATCCCTTGATCCGGCCAGCTTCGATCGCGCGCTTACAATCGCGTTCAGCCAGGGACCGCTCGGCGCAACAGATATCGAAGCCGCTGTCGCCAGCCGGGGCGGACTCGAAAGCCTGATCGACGACATCCCGGAAGCGGCAGACCTGCTCGGCGGCAGCGACGACGCGCCCGTCATCCGCCTGATCAACGGCCTCATCTATGAGGCGATGAAGCGCCGCGCTTCCGACATTCACATCGATCCGTTCGAGGACAAACTGTCGATCCGGTACCGGATCGATGGCGACCTTGTTGAAGTGCTTACGCCACCCCGCAAACTCGCCGCCCCCCTCGTCTCGCGTATCAAGGTCATGGCCCGTCTCGATATTGCCGAGAAGCGCCTGCCACAGGATGGCCGGATCTCTTTGCAGGCCGGCGGGCGCTCCATCGACGTCCGCGTCGCCATCCTGCCGACCCGTTTCGGCGAACGCGTCGCCCTGCGTCTCCTCGACACACAGAACGCCCTGCTCACGCTCGAGCAACTCGGCATGGATTCCGATACCTACCAGCGTTTCGACAAGGTCCTCAGCCAGCCCAATGGCGTGATCCTTGTCACCGGCCCTGTCGGCTCAGGCAAGACAACAACGCTCTACTCGAGCATCTCGCGCCTCAATACAGGCAGCGTGAACATCATGACGCTCGAAGATCCGGTGGAATACGGCCTTCCGGGCATCAGCCAAACGCAAATGGATGCCAAGGTCGGCCTCACCTTCGCCCGTGCCTTGCGCAACATCCTGCGTCAGGACTTCAACATCGTCATGGTGGGTGAAATCCGCGACCTCGAAACCGCTGAAGCCGCATTCGAGTTCGCCTCCACGGGGCGTCTCGCCTTCTCCACCCTGCACACCAATAGCGCAGCCGGTGCCATTACACGCCTGCGCGACATGGGTGTCGAGACCTACCTCATGGCCTCCACCCTGCGAGCTGTCATGGCCCAGCGGCTCGTGCGCAAGCTTTGCGACGTCTGCAAAGAGCCGGCAACCGCCGGAGTAGCTGAATATGAGGCTCTCGACCTGCCGCCTGCCGAGTCGTTCACCCACTATACGCCCAAAGGCTGCATGGCCTGCGGCAATACCGGCTTCCACGGTCGCATCGCGATCTACGAACTCCTCGTCGTCGACAGTGCCGTCCGCAACCTGCTCCACGCCGACGCGACAGAAGACGCCATCGAAGCGGTCGCATTCGCTGACCATCACCGCCTGATCGAGAATGCCCGGCGCTATGTTTTCTCCGGCGAGACCAGCGTGACAGAAGTCCTCCGCGTCTGCCGCAAGGAGGCCCGCGATGGCAGCGTTTGAATATGTCGCCGTCGACAATGGCGGCAAGCGCCTGCGCGGCGTCATCTCTGCCGACAGCCCCCGCGCCGCCCGCAAGGAATTGCGGATGCGCGAACTCATGCCTGTCGACGTCTCTCCGCTCAATGCGAAGACGGCACGTGGCGGCAAGGGCGTCGGTGGCCGCATTTCCGAGAAGGATCGCGCCCTGCTGGCGCGCCAGTTGGCTGTCCTGCTCCAGTCCGGCCTCACCGTCGAACAGGCGCTCACAGCTGCAGCGAGCGATGCCAAGCCTGAAACCGTCGCCATCCTTCACCGCGTCCGTAACGAAGTCACCGAAGGCTCCCGCTTTGCCGACGCACTCGCAACGGCGCCACGTGCCTTCCCGCCTTTGTTCAAGTCCGTCGTTGCGGCCGGTGAAATGTCGGGCCGCCAGGGCGAAGTCATGGAACGCCTCGCCGTCTACCTTGAGAACACGTGGCGCCTGCGCCAGAAGGTCCAGTCCGCGCTGATCTATCCTGCACTGCTCTCCACGCTCGCCATCGGCATGGTCGTCGCCCTGATGATCCTCGTGGTTCCGCGCCTCGTCGAACAGTTCGACATGTTCGATGCCGACCTGCCCTGGCTGACCCAGCAGGTCATCGCCGTGTCCAACCTCCTGCGTAACTGGGGCTGGCTGATCGCCATTGCGCTGATTGTCGGCGCGGTCCTCCTCGCCCGGCTCTTGCGCGCACCCGCCGTCCGCGAGACGCTGGACCGCCTTGTCCTGCGCCTGCCCGTCATCGGCAACTTGGTCCGCACCGTCTCTGCCGCCCGCTTTGCGCGTATCTTCGCCACGCTGTCCTCGTCAGGAGCCACGGTTCTGGAATCGCTTCAGGCAGCACGCGGCGCCATGTCCAACAGCGTGTTCCGCAAGGCCACAGACGAGATCGCCGTGCGCGTCAGTGAAGGCGGCTCATTCGCCGCCGCGCTCAAGGGCACGGGCGCGTTCCCGCCCATGATGGTTCACATGGTGGCCAGCGGCGAAGCAGGCCGCGACGTGCCTGGCATGATGACGCGCGCAGCAGAATTCCTCGAAGAAGAATTCGAGAATGCCACATCCACCGCCCTCAGCCT
>NZ_JBBKXE010000029.1:0-35892 GCF_037969335.1 Hyphomonas sp.
AGTAAGAACTGATCAACAAACAGCAAGACCGCACCAACACTAATCGCAGCATCGGCGACATTGAATACCCATGGGAAATGGAGTGCGCTGGCATCGATAAAGTCGACAACGGCGCCGAAACGGACCCGGTCGATCAGGTTGCCGAACGCGCCGCCGACGACCATGGCCAGCGACAGTTTCAGCATGCGGCCCTCGGCACGCAAAAGCCAGACCAGAAAACCCAGTGCGATCAACAGCATGGCGGCGCTCAGCACCCAGCGCATCAGGCCTTCGGACTGCAGGAAACCATAGCTCATGCCCCGGTTCCACAGCATGCTCAGGTCAATCGGTCCCGGCACAGCCATCCGGCCGCAGGCAACAGTCCCATCCAGACAGGGCAGCGCATTGAAACGCGCATCTGACAGGATCAGCCATTTCGACACCTGATCGGCCAGGATCACGACAGGCACCAGGGCCAGCGCCCATATATTTGCCGAATTGAACTTCATGCCGTGCAGATTGCAGACCCCGCCCCGCCGATCAAGCGATTCTGTGCAGGTTCGGGCGCTGTGCGGGCGTCCTGCCGTAAGACAGGACGCCGCGCCCCGTCTTATTCAGGGTTGGTCAGCTTCAGAATGAACCGGTCGGTCTGGCCGCGCACGGCCGGGTCGAACACGTTTTTCGTGTGATCGTCAGCCGCGCTGGACAGGATATCGCTGTTCACCTCAACGCGGAATCCTGCGGCCTCGGCCGATGCCACCGCAAGTGCCGGATCGATCCGGTGCAGTTCATTATTGTCTGCCCCAGGCACGCCGGCATGATCGATCACGCCAAGTACGCCCCCCGGCTTCAGTGTGCCGCGGATGGCGGACAGGAACCCGACCGCCGCCTCAGGTCCATAGGCATTGTAAACGTCATGGAAGTTCAGCCCCGTCAGCGCCACGTCCACACTGGCTGCCGGAATGGTGAGCGCCGTCAGCTCTTCGTCCTTGCGCACAACATTCGCCAACCGGTCGCCGGCAAGCCGCGCCGTCAGCGCCTTGTCATAGGCCCGGTCGCGCAGGGCGAGCGCCGCTTCGCTGTTCTGCGCATAAACCGTACCGTCCGGCCCGACCGCGATGGACAGCACTTCAGTGTACCAGCCGCCCGACGCAATGAAGTCCGCCGCCGTATCGCCGGGCTTGATGCCGAGATAGGCCAGCACCTCGGCCGGCTTGCGGCCAGCATCGCGCGCCTTGTCTTCGTCAGAGCGGGTTTCTGCGGCAGCAAGCGCCCCGGACACGGCCGCGACATCAATCGCCGCTGGCGCGACCACCATTTCCGCTTCCGGAGCCGTCTCGGCGACGGCGACTTCGGCCGGCGCAGCTCGCGCCTCGACCAATGTGGCTTCCGGTGCGTCCGCGACGGGTGTCGCACAGGCACCCAGCAGCGCCGCTCCAAACAGGCTGATAGCGAAAAATTTCATGATCTGTCCCTCCCGATCATTGTTGTGATTGCGAGGAAACCTAAACGCGCCGCATGACCCCGGCAACCAATGCCGGAGCGCGTCCGCTCAACAATCCGTGAACGATCAGCTGTGGGTAGCGTCCCAGGCCTTCACACTCAGCGCGTCGCGCGGCGTGATGTCGGGGAAAGCCGGGTTCGCCGTTGCCGGATCAAAATATTTCCAGCTGCGCCGGCACTTCACGCCGTCCGCCTTGACCGGATAAACGATCACGCCCGGCGTATCGTCCAGCGTGAACCCGCCACCCTCGCCCGCCGATGAATGCACCAGCTCGGCGCCCGAGGTGATGAACAGGTCGCCCGCATCCTCGCCCTTGAACGCCTTGATCAAAGCCTCGTCGGAAATCAGCACGCGCGGCGAGGATTCCAGCGACGCGCCGATCCGCTTCTCGCGCCGCTCGACTTCCAGCGCGCCTGTCACGACGCGACGTACGGTGAAGATTTTCTCCCAGCGTGCGGCAAGCTCGGCGTCCTGCCAGCCCGGCGGCGTGTCCGGGAACTGCAGCAGGTGCACCGAAGCCGCCCTGTCCTTGATGTGACTTTCAAGGAAGGCCTCTTCCATCGTGAACGGCATTACCGGAGCCAGCCAAGTGAGAAGTCGCTCCAGCACCGTCGCCATCACCGTGCGCGCGGCGCGCCGACGGTTACCGAACACCGCGGTCGCCTTGTCCCAGGCTTCCGCTGTTTCAAAGCGCGGGTCGCAATAGAGGCTATCCTTGCGAATATCGAAATACACAGCCGACAGGTCGACCCCGCAGAAATTGATCAGCAGGCTCATCACCTTCTTGAAATCATAAACATTATAGGCGGCGCGAACCTGCGCATCGAGTTCCGACAGGCGGTGCAGAACCCAGCGCTCAAGGCCGGGCATCTTGTCGGCGGCGATGGCTTCCTCTGCCGTATAGCCTTCCAGCGCGCCCAGCATGTAGCGGACCGTGTTGCGCAGCTTGCGATAGGATTCCACTGATCCCTTGATGATCTCGTCGGAAATCCGCAGGTCTTCGGTATAATCGCCCGAGGCCGTCCAGATGCGCAGGATCTCGATGCCATACTGTTTGGCAATCTGTTCCGGTTCGATCGTGTTACCGATCGATTTCGACATCTTCTTGCCTTCGGAATCGACGATGAAGCCGTGCGTCAGCACCTGTTTGTAAGGGGCCATGCCGCGCGTCGCGCAGCATTCCAGGAGCGATGACTGGAACCAGCCGCGATGCTGGTCAGAGCCTTCCATGTAGAGATCTGCCTGCCCGGTCTCGGCGTCGATGATACCGCGCTCGCGCAGGGCGAAGGCATGCGTCGTGCCGGAATCGAACCAAACGTCCAGCACATCCGTCACCTTATCCCAGTCAGCGGCGTCTATGCCGTGGGCGGACAGGAACGTCTCTTTCGGCGTATCAAACCAGGCCTCGACGCCGCCCTTGGCGATGGCCGCCTTGATCGTCTCGTTCAGCGCCTTGGCCGTGTCGGCCGGCAGCGCCGCTGTGTGAGGCTGGCCGGACTTGTCGACGAAGATCGTGATCGGCACGCCCCAGTTGCGCTGACGGCTGATCAGCCAATCAGGACGACCTTCCACCATGGAGCGCAGGCGATTGCGCGCGGTCGCCGGGAAGAATTCCGTCGAGTCGATGGCGGCCAGCGCATTCTCGCGCAGCGACTTGCCGTTCGGACCGGGCTTGTCCATCGAGATGAACCATTGCGGTGTCGCGCGGCGGATGACGGGTGCTTTCGAGCGCCACGAGTGCGCATCGCGAATCGAGGTGATGCCCCGCGCCAGCAGGTTGCCGCTCTCAGCCAGCGCCGCGATCACTTCATTGTTCGCCTTGCCCGGCTCGCCGCGCTTCTTGCCGCTGGTGCGGACGATATCCATGCCCGCAAAGCGCGGTACGTCCGGCGTGTAGCAGCCATCGGCATCGACGATCTGGCGAATGTCCTGGGTCGTGCGGCCGGACTCGACCCATACATTGAAGTCATCCTCGCCATGCGCAGGCGCTGTGTGGACGAAGCCGGTACCGGCATCAGCCGTGACGTGCTCGCCGGAAAGCATGGGGATGGGTTTGTCAAAGAAAGGATCCATACCGGAGAGAGGGTGCTTGAGCGTCCAGCCTGTCGGATCGACGTCAGAGACGCGTGTGAAGGCACTGACCTTGGCACCGTCCATGACCGTCTGAGCGAGATCATCGGAGATGATGAGTTTCTCTCCGGCTTTCGCGTAGGGCGCAAAGCCCAGCTCTTCCTCGCTCATGACGGCATCGACCGTGTAGAGGCCGTACGAAATGTCCGGGCTGAACGATACGGCCTGGTTGGCCGGGATCGTCCAGGGAGTCGTCGTCCAGATGACAACGCTTGCATCGTCATCGCGCCCGACAACCGGAAACTTCACCCAGATCACAGGCACCTTGCGGTCGTAATATTCCACTTCCGCTTCGGCGAGCGCCGTCCGCTCGACGGGCGACCACATGATCGGCTTGGCGCCGCGCACCAGCGCGCCCTGCATCGCCATGCGCAGGAACTCGGCGACAATCGTCGCCTCGCTCTCGAATTTCATCGTCAGGTACGGATTGTCCCATTCGCCCTCGATGCCCAGCGCGCGGAATTCCCGGCCCTGAATCTCGACCCATTTCTCGGCATAAGCGCGGCAGGCGGCGCGGAACTCGTCGCCCGGCACATCGTCCTTGCCGCGGTTCTTCGAGCGGAATTCCTCTTCCACCTTCCATTCGATCGGCAGGCCATGGCAGTCCCAGCCCGGCAGGTAAGGGGCATCATGACCCGTCATCTGGTGCGAGCGTACGATCACGTCCTTGACGATCTTGTTCATCGCGGTGCCGAGGTGGATATGCCCGTTGGCATAGGGCGGGCCATCATGGAGGATCCATTGTTCCGCCCCGCGCGCTTTCGCATCCGCGCGCAGCTGGCCATACAGTTTCATCTCGTCCCAGCGGGCAATCCATTCCGGCTCGCGCTTCGGCAGGACGCCGCGCAACGGAAAATCGGTAGTCGGCAGGAACAGCGTGTCGCGGTAATCGCGGTCAGTCAGGGAATCGGTCATGGGGCTCTGTATGGCTTCTTGCGGTATCTATGAATCTGATACGGGTTTCCCATGGCTTTGCCACGGGTTTCTGGATGGGTTTCTGCAGCATGAGTTCCCGGCTTCGCCCGCCCCGTCAAATCGGGTCAGTGCGCCGCCGGGCGTCTAATTCGAATGCAGTGTATCCGTGCCATGCTTTTCGCCTAGCAGGCGGGGCCAGCGCTGTCACTATCTGGCGCGATCTTTGGTCGCTACCGGCCCCTGTTCCGACAGGTCTTCCATGACATGTTCACACAGCACCTCGAACACGGAAGCGTTTTCCAGCAGGTTGGCCCAGGTCACGCCATGATCGAGAATGACATAGCGCGAGACGTGCACCATTTCCGGATCGGACTTGTACACCGACACGGCGGCATAGGCCTGATTGATCTGGCTGACCTCATCCACCGACTTCTCCGACAAGACACCCGCAAGGAATTCCAGCCCCCGGCAATCGGTACCGTCCGGATTGGCGCAAGCTGTATAGACGGCAAAGGGCGTACCGTGCCTCGTCGTCGCGAAGACGTAGGGCGCCTGCCGGTCATTCACCCCCGTCATGGTCAAATGCGCGTCCATGTCGTCGAGCAGCAAGTGCAAGTCACCCGCGCCGACAGAACCGACCAGCATGTCCGGCGCACGAATGCTTGTGTCGGCCCCCTCGGCAAGCGCGCCAAGTGGCATGACAGCCGACAGGCAAAGGGACACGATGACTTTCTGCATATCAATTCCAACACGGGAGACGGTCCGGAGTTCCGTCGGGCAGCATCAGTTTTCAGAGGAAATCAGGCGCTAATTGGGCGAGACCGCAGCCGCATGCAATCGGATGCGCGATTCCGCAGCATCCTTGTGCATTTGTTCGATCAGGGCGTCGACGCTTTCGAACTTCTGTTCGGGCCGCAGGTACGACACCAGCTGCACTTCCAGCCACTTGCCGTAAATGTCCTGGTCAAAGTCGAAAATGAACGTTTCCAGCAGCGGGTCACGCAGGCCGGTGGTGGGCGTGCGCCCAAAACTGGCGACACCGTCACGCCACGCGCCCTCGCCCTCGACCAGCGCCCGGACCGCGTAGACACCATGGCGCGGATGGATCAGATCGTTGAGATGGATGTTCGCCGTCGGAAAGCCGAACGTGCGACCGTTCTTTTCACCGGATTCGACCAATCCTTCAGCGACCCACCAATCGCCAATTATTTCGGCAGCGGTTTCCGGCTCGCCCGCCATCAGGGCCTGCCGCGTCGCCGTTGACGAGGCTTTCGTTCCCAATTCCAGCACTTCCTCGACAATCGACACGCCGAAACCGAGGGCTCGCCCCAGGCTGGAAAGGCGCGCCGCATGGCCCATCCGACCGCGCCCGAAACGGAAGTCGAACCCGACGGAGACGTGAGAAACGCCCAGCCCCTCGACGAGGACCGTTCGCACGAACCCTTCATCCGTCATTGCCGCCATCTCGCCATTGAACGGCAATTCAAATACGGCATCCGCGCCCTCTGCGAGGATACTGGCATTGCGCCGTTCCGGACGGAAAATACGGAAGGGCGGGTCATTGGGCCGGAAATAGGCCCGCGGCGGCGGCTCGAATGTCGCGACGGAGAACTTGCCATGCCCGGCCTTGCGGGCCGCGTCGATCACCGCCCGGTGCCCGGCATGCAGCCCGTCAAAGTTGCCGAGCGCGATTGACGCGCCCCGCGCGCTCTCCGGCAATCGGCGATAGTCGGCGTAAACGGCCATCAGGCCTCCCGGCGCGGCGCAACCACTTCGGCTTCGCCCGTGATGACGCGCTTGCCGTCAACTGTGCATTCCACTTTCAGGGTCACCCGGTTGCCCCGGTCCTGCTTCTCGGCGACTTCCGCGCGAACTGTCACCGTATCGCCGATATGAACCGGGCGTTTGAAGCGCATGGACAGGCCGATGAAGATGGCGCCCGGGCCTGGCAGATTGTTGCCCAGAATGCCGGAGATATAGCTGGCCGTCAGAGCGCCATGCGCAATGCGGCGCCCGAAAACGGTCTTTGCGGCGAATTCTTCGTTCATGTGCAGGGGATTGTAGTCACCCGACACTTCAGCGAATCGCTGGATGTCATCTTCCGTTATCGTGTGCACGGTTTCGTGCGCCATTCCGATATCCATGTCTTCGTACTTGTAGCCGTTGAACTCGCTCATGCGTTCGGGTCTCCGATATTGATCTGAAAGGTTCGTTACACGCGGGCGATGCCCACGTCACCATCTTAGGCCCGTCATGGCGTAAGTGGCCTGTTCGCCATAGTCGGCCAGCAGGTCAGTCACTTCCTGCTCAAAGTCGGCGCCGTGCTCCTTCAGGCCCGTCCCGACATAGAGGCTGTCATAACCCTGCAGGCGTGCGCCACGCACGTCGGTTGCGGGACTGTCACCGATGCACAGGATGCGCGATGGTTCAGCGCCCAGATCGCGCAGGCGCTCCACCGCCAGCCGGTAAATCGCCGCGTGCGGCTTGCCGGGATAGACAACCGTCCCGCCCAGGTCTTCGTAAATCTCCGCCAGCGCGCCCGCGCACCAATAGAGCTTGCCGCCAACACGCACCTGCTTGTCCGGATTGGCGCAAATCATAGGCAGGTTGCGGTCAACGCCCTGTTTGAGCTCTGCCGTATAGTCTCCCGGCAAGTCATTCACCTGGTCACGCAGGCCAATGCACAGCAACAGGTCCGCGTCGGCAGTGTCGACGAACGTCAGGTCGAGCCCATTGTACAAGTATTTGTCATGTTCGAAGCCCTCGTCGGACCCAAGGCGCCAGATCGTCTTGTCGCGGCGCAGCGTGAGTTCAGCGCGCGTCGCATCCCCGGACGAGACGCAATCATCAAATGCATCTGACGGCACACCGAGCGGTTCAAAATAGCGAATGACCTGCGCCTTCGGCACCGGCGCATTGGTGATCAGGCATACGCGGCCGCCCTGCGCTCGGAAATTCACCAGCGCCTCGCAGGCCTCGGTGAAGGCCGCACGGCCATTGTGGATCACCCCCCACACGTCGCAGAGGATGGAGTCATAATCCTGCGCGATTGAAGACAGGCCTTGAGGGAACTGGAGTTTTGTCATGCGCCGCGACCTAGGCTGCGCCGCAGGCAGGGTCAATCCGGTCCGAAACTATTGGGTGAGCCCGCAAGCGCTCGCCGGCAGCGGATTGAGCACATACAGCGTGGCCGTCGGGATGGAATGCGCGTTCGCGAGATAACAGCCCCTCACCGTCATGACCTGGCCGATATTCTCGCCGCTCTGCAGGCTGGGCATGTATTCGCAAGACACGCTATTGGCGGCGAACTGTGTCGGATCGCCCGGACGTATGTTCAGGAGCAGATGGTTGGACCCGGTCGGCACGGACATCATGCGCACCCCATCCATCGGGCCAAATTCACAATCGCCGTCGAGCATTGTGTAAGTGCCGTCTGCGTTTTCAAACGAGGGATAGGCTTCGACCGACATGGTCAGGTCCAGCAGGACGACCGAATGGTCTTCGATCTTTTCAAGGGCGGGCGGCGCCTCGAACTCATGCGGATCAGGCAGGATGGCCCGGACGGGCAGCACGTCAGGCGGCGTCTGCGCCGTTGCCGCACAAACAAATGCGAACAGGAAAACAGGCAAGGCAATCAAACGCATAAGGCGACTCCCGTCTCAACCGGACAGGCACATTAAGCTCAGCGATTGGGGCGAAATGATGCCGAGTGCTCAGCCGAAGCTGGACAGGCGCTCGACCAATGCCTGTGGCGGGGCGGTCTCTTCCATGAGGGACGCCTTGATCGGACGCGGCGCACCGAAGATGTGGCCCTGACCGTAAGGGATGTCGTATTCGAGAATTTCGACGACGCTGGCTTCGTCCTCGATTTTTTCCGCGATCATGGTGACGCCATAGCGCGAGAAGACGGCACTGACTTCCTCGCCACCAACCCGGCGGTTGATCGATGAGACGGGTCGCGCACCATGCGGATCGCGCAACTGGTCGATCAGGGTCGTACCGTTCATTTTCACGAAACGGACGCCCGCAGCCTGGAGGCGCGGCAGATCGAGCGACAGGTCTGACGCATGGTCGATCGAGAAGCGGAAGCCCAGCGCCGTAAGCCGGTCCATATTATCCCGCATCGTGCGCGAGCGCGTTTCGAACTGGTCTGCGCGAATTTCGAAAATCACGGCACCGGACAGGTCGCGATTCTCGGTCATGAACTGCAGGAACATCGGGAAGAAAGCCGTATCCTCCAGCGACGATGCCGCAATGTTGCAGAATACGCCGACGCGGCGGTCACGTTCGGCCAAGCGGCGCACGATCTGGACGCACCGGAACAATGTGAAATTGTCGATGATTCCCATCAGGTTGGCGCGACGGCCGGCATCGAGAAATTCAGCTGGCAGGATCAGCGAACCATCCGGGCGACGCAGGCGCGTGAAGCCCTCATAGAAAGACACGCGGCGCTGCGGCAGCGACACGATGGGCTGGAGGTGAAGGTCCACCCGGCCGTCCTTCAGCGCATCCTTCACGTCACGCAGCACGGAATCTTCCTGCGGCGCGACGGCCGATACGATGGACGGCTCGGACAGTTTCGATTCGAAGCTGCGCGAGAGCCGATCGATCAGGCCTTCGAGTTGTTTCATTTCTGACACCAGCGCGTCGCGGCGCTCGGTCAGCTCGTGCTTCACTGTGGCTTCGACCGCTTCAGTGCGCGCGTCGATGACATCGACACGCTCTGCCGTGTCGCGGTTCCTGCGCTCGACCTGGTCCATGCGCTCGTCCAGTTGCTGGCGCGAGCGGCTGCTGGCGGAGAGAACATGAATCTGGGCGAGAATCACAGATACGATCGCCCCGCTGGCGAGCGACAGCGGCAGGCTGAGACCTGCATAGGTGTTAACGCCATAGCCGACGCCACTGCCTATTGCGATGTACAGCAGGAACAAGACAAAAGTCATACGTTCAGCACCCAGTTCAATCCATCAACCTTAACAGATATGGCCAATTGGTTAACGAATTGCGTGGAAATGGCCTGATTTGCCACCTCCGACAATCCCGTTACGGTCCACCGTTGCATCAAGATCACAGACGTTTTGAGTTACACTCATGACACGTCTTCCAAGACTAGACAAAGGTTAAGGGCGGCGATACCCGGGGGTCATCGAGTTGCACTGGTCCGTGGCCATTTTATTGGCCGGAGCGGGGGCAATCTCGGGGGAGAACGGGGCTCTGCAGCGATGCGGGGCCCCGTCGCTTTATGAGGCGTCAGGACCTGTTTCAACCATGCCCCGGTCGACAAAAACCAGGTCCGTTACAGGCCAGGTCAGCGCGCTGTTCTGGCAAGCTACGGTCAGCCGTGATTCTCCGGAAAACTGCGTGGCCTGAGTCATGCCGCACGGCTCAAGCACGAGACGAACCCCATTATAATCAACCCAGTACCCGACCCGGCCGGTATCGTTCACCAGGTGGGTCACGACAAGGTCACCCGTATTGAAGACGTGTGTCTTGGTGTCGTTTTCACCCGGCAGGGGCCTCAGGCTGGCGGCATTGAATCCGCCTGCCGGGGCCTGTTCGACAAAGGTGAAGGAATCCGACACTTCATAGGCCTTGTTGATGGCGGACAGGACCTCGCTCGTGCCGACCGGACCGGAGACGCGCAGGGGCGTTTCATGGCCTGCACGCCAGCTGGCATTACGCACATCATCAAGGCCTTCGATGTCGGTACCGCGCAGTGAAAACAGCATCACGGCATCGAGATTCCTGAGGTCCTGCGGGGACATATCGGCCGCCACGCCGGCAGGTGTGCCAAAAAGGACACGCTTTCCGCCCGCCATCACCAAAACGCAGGGATTCGGGGCTGTCGCCGGTCCGCAGGGCAACAATGCGAAGTCCGTGCTGGTGATGTGGGAGGCGGTAGGGTCTGGGGGTGGCAAGGGGGTGGCAGGTCCGCCGCAAGCTGCCAATGCCAGACTGGCCAGCAGGATGATGATTCGCATGCGAGGGAGCTCCGGTCTACGAGATGACGGTCTCACCCGGTTCCCTTACGATTTCGTTTTCAGTGAAGCCGAGACAGTCGATTTCGACGCGGACACGGTCTCCTGCCTTCAACCATTTCGGCGGCGTGTGCCCTGCCCCGACTCCGGCCGGCGTGCCAGTGAAGATCACATCGCCCGGTTCCAGCGTGAAGGCGGCGGTGAGGTGTGCGATCTGCGCGGGGATGTCGTGAATCTGATCACGAACGTACCCGACCTGGCGCGGCTCTCCGTTGACGAAAGTGCGCAGCTCGAGCGCGGACAGGTCGGCAATCTCGTCCAGCGTGACAATGGCCGGACCGAATACGGCATGCGTGTCGAAGCCCTTGCCCATGATCATGGTCTGGCTGGCACGTTGCCAGTCGCGCACAGAATAATCGCAACCGACTGTCACGCCGGCCACGATTTCGAATGCCCGCTCGCGCGGGACGTGGCGTCCATGCTTGCCGATGATGACGACGAGTTCGCCTTCATAGTCGAGCTGTTCGGAGACCTTCGGCAGGTGGACGTCGGCATAGGGGCCGTTCACCGCCGTGACCTGTTTGTTGAACCATTTCTGGACGTCGGGTTTCTTCGTGTCGATGAAGCTGACGCTCTCTGCAGCATGCGCCGCATAGTTGACGCCGATACCGAGAATCTTGCCCGGCTTCGCGACCGGTGCGAGCAAGGTGACTTCATCCAGGGGGACAGGATCGCCCGATGCGTCGGCCTTCAATGCCGCCTCCATCGTATCCGCCGCAAGCGGAACGACAGAGGTCGCCCGCAAGGCACCGAAGCGTGTCACACCTTCATATTCAAATCTCACAAGACGCATACCGTTACTCTCCCGTCACACTTTTGCCCAAACACATTGCCAACCGTTCATCCCGCGTTGTGATGGGGTTTGGCAAGGGCTAGGGAAAAGGGCTGTATAGGGGAATTGAAATGGACCTTGGCGTACGAGCTCAGGAGAGCTCGCTAAGCGGCTTATTCGGACAGGGAGAACGCCTGTGCATGCCGCCTTACCAGCGTAGTTATTCTTGGGGAGAGCGCGAAGCCCTCGACCTGCTCGGCGACCTTGCTGAAGCAACCGACAGCAATATCCCGCATTTCATCGGCGCGATTGTTCTTGTGAACGGCGCCGAGTCCGGCATGGTCGAAATCGTCGACGGGCAGCAGCGCCTGACCACTTTGACGATCCTGCTGGCCGTGCTGCGCGACCTTGAACCTGACACCGAACGCGCCGCAGCGCTGCATGCCATGATTGCCGATGACGCACGCCCGATGCTCGGCGAAGCGGCCAACTGGCGCCTGACGCTGAACTATATGGACGGCGCGTTTTTCCGCGACACCATCCAGCGCCTTGGTGCAACAAAGACGCTACGGAACGAGCCGGGCGAAAGCGACAGCCAGCAACGCATGGTTGGAAATGCCGGCGCCCTGCTGAAGGAGCTGAAGCAGATGTCGGACGAGCGTCGCCGCTCCCTGACCGATACCGTCGTGACGGGTTGTGCGCTGGTCCGGGTCGTCGTGAATGACAAGGATCAGGGATTCAAGGTTTTCAGAGTTCTCAACACACGCGGCAAGGAGCCCGACGCCCACGACATCATCAAGACCGAGCTGTTCCAGAAAGCAAAGTTCTCGGTCAAGGAAGCCAATACCTATGCCGAGCGCTGGGCCGAACACGAGGCCATTCTCGGCGGCGGCGCCTTTGATGACCTGTTGCGCCAGATCCGCGCGATCCATGACCGTTCCCCCAAGGGTGATCTCGTCGCGGGTTTCCAGAAGGCCGTCCTGTCGAAAATCGACCCGCGCAAATTCCTCGACGACATGCTGCCGAACTATGTCGCCGCCTATCGGCAGATCACGACCGCCAAGGTCACCGACAGCCCGAACGCCGCCCTTGTCGCCGACAAGCTCAACCAGTTGCGCGCGCTGGAGCAACAGAGCTGGCGCGCGCCTGCCCTCAAGTTCCTCGTCGAGCGCGGGATCGATTCTCCCATCGCACCGCAATTCTTTACCGGCCTCGAACGCCTCGGCTACGTCATCCAGCTGGTCCTCCACGACAAGGACCAGCGCAACAAGCGCTTCAACAAGGTCAGCGACGCGGTGACCAACGAACGCACGCTCCTCGCGAAGAACGGTCCTTTCGCGATCTCGAAGGATGAGGCCCGCAAGGTGCGCGAACGCCTGCTCGGCCGGTTCGCGACATTCGGCCAGAGACGCGCCATGGCGCTGCGTCTCAATGCGGCGCTGGATGGCGGTTTCACCATCCCCCCGGAATCGGACGCAACCGTCGAGCACGTCCTGCCGCGCAATGTGCACGAGGACAGCCACTGGATGGTCACCTGGCCCGACCCCGCCAAGCGCCGCGAGCAATGCGATACGCTGGGCAATTTCGTGCTGCTGACCAACAAGGTGAACCAGAAAGCCGACCGGCTCGACTATCGCGCCAAGAAGGAAGTCTATTTCAACGGCGGCGGCGGCGCGGATTTCGCCCTCACCCGCGACCTGATGGACCAGGACGCGTGGACGCCGGAAGTCGTGCGGAAACGCACCGAACGCCTCGCGGAAATCCTGGCGGAAGAATGGAACCTGCTGGCCTAGGCAACCGGCGCATCCGCACAAAACGCCCGAAGCCACCTAATTTGCGCCTTTCGCTAGGTAACCCCTAGCGGCAGCGCGCGTCAGACCTTACCCTCGCCCCAGACATAAAACACGAGGGAGCGGTGCCATGAGCCTGTTTGATCTATCCGGAAAATCAGCCATCATTACAGGATCTTCGCGCGGCATCGGCCGGGCGATTGCCGAGGCCATGGCCGATCAGGGCGCCAAGGTGACGATCTCCTCGCGCAAGCCCGGCCCCTGCCAGGAAGTCGCCGACGCGATCAACAAGAAGCACGGTGACGGTACGGCGATTGCCGTGCCCGCAAACATCTCGTCCAAGGACGAATTGCAGGCAATGGTCGACGCGACGAACAAGGCGTTCGGCAAGGTCGATGTGGTTGTCTGCAACGCGGCGGCCAATCCGTATTACGGCCCGATGGAAGGCATCACCGACGACCAGTTCGAGAAAGTCCTCCAGAACAATATCATTTCGAACCACTGGCTGATCCAGATGTGCATGCCGCAAATGCGCGACCGCAAGGATGGCGCGATCATCCTCGTCTCATCGATTGGTGGCCTGCGCGGTTCGCCGATCATCGGCGCCTACAACATCTCGAAGGCGGCTGATTTCCAGCTCGCCCGCAACCTGGCGACCGAATACGGCAAGGACAATATCCGCGTGAACTGTATCGCGCCGGGCCTGATCCGCACCGATTTCGCGCGCGCCCTGTGGGAAGACCCGAAGAACCTCAAAAGCGCCCTGTCGGGCACGCCCATGGCGCGGATCGGCGAGCCAGTCGAGATCGCCGGTGCGGCCGTTTACCTGGCTTCGGCAGCAGGTGCCTACATGACCGGCCAGATGATGGTCGTCGATGGCGGCGCAACTTGCTGAACCCGACATGCACCTGACTGACGAACCGGACTCTCCGGAGGCAGCGCCGACCGATTTCGCCACCTTCCGCGAAATCGACATCCGTGTCGGAACGATCCTCGAAGCCGCTCCGCTGGACGGCGCCCGCAAGCCCGCCTTGCGGCTGGTGATCGATTTCGGTGCGGGCGTTGGCGTGAAGAAGAGTTCAGCGCAGATCACGGTGCACTACACACCCGAGACGCTTGTCGGCAAACAGGTTGCCGCCGTCGTCAATTTCCCGCCCCGCCAGATCGGCAAATTCATGTCGGAAGTGCTGACGCTCGGGTTTCCCGATGCAGACGGCGCTATCGTGATGTTCTCGCCAGACCTGCCGGTGCCAAATGGAGCCCGCCTCGCATGAGCCGTACCGAACTTTCCACCCAGCAGTCAGAATTCTTCGCCCGCCTGAAAAACGGCACGTGGGACTTCCCGCCCGGCATCAAGAATCTCGGCATCCGCCCTGACCTCTGGCTGAAAGAGGTGTCCTATGGCTACACCCGTTATGAATGGCCGAATGACGGCTCACGCGACATCAACGAAGGACGTGTCTTCGGCGGCTGGGTCGCCGGGCTGTCTGACCATATCGTATCGATGACCATGGCCAGCGCGCTGGAGGACGGCGAATGGTTCACCACAATGGAATTGCAGACGCGAATCCTGCGCCCGGTGCCGCACGGCCTGATCACGATCGAAGGCCGCCTCGTCAGCCGTGGCAAGACCACCGGACTGGTGGAAGCCGACTGGCGCGACGAGAAGGGCCGGCACCTGGCCCGCATCACGGCCGCCAAGGCGATCCGCACAATGGAAGAGCTGCGCGGACCGGGGGCGATGGCGGCGAAGGCTTAGCGTAAACTGTCAGGAACCTTGTGCGTGACCAACCGTTCTTCAGGCAGGTCACAAAGGAGCTGACAATGATTAAGTCCTTGAAACATATCGCCATTATCGGTGCCCTCGGCACCGTCTCGAGCATCGCCATCCTCCCCGCCACGGCCCAGCTGGGGCTTGGTGTCGGTGTTGGCGTCGAAACAGATATTGATGCAAACGTGGGTGTCCGCACCGGCGATCCGCACGCGCGTCATTCGCATCAGCATTACGTCTATGATGGCTATGAATCCGACCGCTGGCACACGCGCCACGAAATGCGGCGCGACCACACATGGAACGCCCGATACAACGGTTATGACTGTTACGATTCCTTCCAGTACACGTGGGAGGACGGGGAGCGCGTGAGATATGACTCCACGTTCTGCTATGATGATCGTGGCCGCAAATACGAGCCGAAGGATGCCCGCGTGGTCGTCCGCATCCACTAGATAGAACCTGACCCGATCGAAAAATCCCTGCGCCAAGGCGTAGGGATTTTTTGTCAGGGCAGCAGCAAGCAGGCGTCGCCGTAGGAATAGAAGCGATACCCGGACGCGATGGCGTGGGCATAGGCCGCCTGCATCACATCCGTACCCATGAGCGCGCAGACCAGCATGAACAGGCTGGATCCCGGCAGGTGAAAATTGGTGACCAGGGCATCGGTGGCACGAACGGCATCGCCGGGCTTCAGGAAAATATCGGTCGGGCCGGTGGCCGGCACGAGCGTGCCGGTTGGCGTGGTGCAGCTTTCCAGCGTCCGCATGGCGGTGGTGCCGACAGGAATGCAGCGATGCCCGGCAGCGCGGGCAGCGTTGAGGCGACTGGCAGATTCCGGCGTCAGCCGACGCCATTCGGCGTGCAGGCGATTGGCTTCGATCTGCGCATCTTCCAGCGGTTTGAACGTGCCGAGACCGACATGGAGCCGAACCGTTTCGCGCTGCAGGCCGGCGGCATCGAGTTCCGACAGAAGGCGCGGCGTGAAGTGCAGGCCGGCCGTCGGCGCGGCGACCGAGGCGGCGTCCTCACCCGCAAAACTGGTCTGGTATGTCTCCCGGTCACGCGCATCGGCAGGACGGCGACGCGCGATGTAAGGCGGCAGCGGCATGGCGCCATGCGCGTCGAGCGCCTGTTCCAGTTCCGGTCCGGACAGCGAGAAAGACAGCTCGATTTCGCCGCCGTCGACACGCTGTGTAATTACGGCCTGGAAACCCTCGGCGAAGTGAATCGAGTCGCCGGGTTTCAGGCGCTTGCCGGGCCGCGCGAGCGCGCGCCACGTATGATCGTCCACGCGTTCGACCAGGTTCACATCACAGGCGACATCGCTCCCGGCGGCATCGCGCGCCGGCCGCACGCCCTTCAAGGCGGCAGGCAGAACACGCGTGTCATTGAACACGAGCACATCGCCGGACGAGAGGTAGCGCGGCAGGTCGCGGATGCTCGCATCTTCGATCCGCCCGTCGCCATGTACGACCAGCAGCCGCGCAGAATCCTGCGGATCGGCGGGTCGCAGCGCGATCAGCTGTTCGGGCAGGTGAAAATGAAAGTCGGCGAGGTTTACGGGCATCATGGTAACTGTGCCCGCTGAAGGCGCCTGACGACTAGTTTTCGACGACGGCCGCGACGGACGGGCGTTCACACACATCCAGGTCCTCGGCGACATCGGCGATACTCGCCGTGAAGACGGGACCGTCCGTGCGTTCGACCCAGACATTGGGCCGCTCTGCCTCGGGCAGGTCGGCGGCGACCTGTGCCGACATCAGGATGTCCGGAAGGGCGACTTCGCCATTCAGCGCATCCTTGCCGGCCTTGATGGCGAGGACGACATCTTCGCCTTCAACGACGCGGCCCCAGGCCGTGTATTCCTTGTCGAGATGGTGCGACGTGTCGCGCATCAGGAAGAATTGCGAATTAGCCGAGTTTGGATCGGCTGTGCGTGCCGTCGACACGACGCCGCGGCAATGCGGAATCCAGCTTTCGACCATGCCGTCCTTTGACATTTCAGCGAAAAACGAGGCCTGCGTCACCATCGGGAAGCCGTTCACATAGCCGTTCTTGGCGGAATCGAGCGGGCCAAAGCTGGAATCGAGCGGCATTTCGGCCGGGTTGCGGCGGAAGGTGAACTCGCCCGGAATATCCGGCAGGCCGGATTCGCGGCCCTTGAGCGCGAAAATGTCGCCGCCCTGTGCCATGAAGCCGTTGATCACGCGGTGAAAGCTGGTGCCGTCGAGATCGCCCGAGCGGATGATCGCGGCAAACTGGGCATAGTGCTTGGGCGCAACTTCGGGGAAGGCCTCGATCAGGACGCGGCCCTTGTTGGTTGTGAAGATAAACAGGCGTTCCGGATCAACGGCGCGCCAGTTTGCGGTGTCAGCCTTCGCCGCTTCAACTATAATCGCCGGGGCGGCAGCAGCCCCGTCAGCCGCGACCGGAGTCGACGTCTCTGCGGACGCCATCAGACCCAGCGAGAGGGTGGACGCGGCCATCACCAATGTAGCGAGCTTCATTTACCGTATTTCTCCATGAGGGCACGTTTGACGTCAGGACTTACAAAAGGCGATATATCGCCGCCGAGACTCGCAATTTCCTTCACGAGCCGCGACGCGACCGCCTGGTGCCTAACATCGGCCATCAGGAACACAGTTTCAATGTCGGGATTCAGTTGCTCGTTCATCGCCGTCATCTGGAATTCGTATTCGAAGTCCTGAACGGCCCGAAGCCCGCGCAGGATCATCTGTGCGCCGCACGCTTCGGCAAACTTCATGAGCAGGCCGTGCATCGGCATGACCTTCACTTCAGCGAGCCCGGGCCCGTTGAAATGGGCGCATTCGGCCTTGACCATGTTCACACGCTCTTCGAGCGAGAAAAGCGGCTTCTTGGCCTCGTTGATGGCAACGCCAATCACGAGTGTATCGACCAGCTTCATTGCCCGGCCAAAAATATCGATGTGCCCATTGGTCGGGGGATCGAATGTTCCCGGGTAAAGTCCGATACGATGCACTGGCGCCCCCTATTGCCTATTCTTGTGGGTCAGGTGTGCCGGTTTCCGCCGGACCACCATTGTCAGCCTCATCCATATCGGTTTCAGCGTCTTCTACAAGACGTGCAACAGAAACAACGTGCTCGCCCTCGGCTGTGCGCAGGACCCAGACGCCGCCTGTGGACCGGCCCGCGATGCGGATCTGGTCGACCGGCGTGCGGATCAGCTGGCCGGCATCAGTGACGAGCATGACCTGATCGCCATCATCGACCGGGAAGGACTGGGACACCTGCTTGGTTGGCCCCTGTTTCTTGTCCCGGCCCCAGATGTTCTGGGCGACGAGGCCTTTGCCGCCGCGTCCCGTGGTGCGGTAATCATAGGCAGACGAGCGTTTGCCCATGCCGTCATCGGCAATCGTGAGGATGAATTCCTCAGCGGCGCCGAGTTCAGCAATACGCTCGGCGCTCAGGGCAGTTTCGGCGACGGCTTCGTCAGCATCGTCCTCGCTGATTTCCTCTTCTTCACCTGTCGCAGCCCGGCGCATGGCTGACGCATGCTTGAGATAGGCGCGCGCCTCTTCCGACGAGGCATCGACATGGCGCAGGATGCCCATCGAGATCACTTCGTCCTTGGCGCCAAGACGGATGCCGCGCACGCCAGTCGAATTGCGCCCGGCAAAGACGCGTACGTCTGTCACCCGGAAGCGGATACACTGACCGAGCGCTGTGGTGAGCAGGATGTCGTCGCGTTCGGAGCAGATCTTGACCGAGACAATGCCGTCGCCCTCGTCGAGCTTCATGGCGATCTTGCCGTTGCGGTTGACCCGCGTGAAGTCGGCCAGCTTGTTGCGGCGGACGGTGCCGGAGCGGGTCGCGAACATGAGGTCGAGCACTTCGTGCGCCGTTTCGTCATCCGGAAGGGGCATGACGCTCTCGATGCGTTCGTCAGCAGCCAGCGGGAAGATGTTGACCAGCGCCTTGCCGCGCGAGTTCGGCCCGCCAACAGGCAGGCGCCAGACCTTCTCCTTGTAGACCATGCCGGCCGACGAGAAGAACAGGATCTCGGTATGGGTGGTCGCCGAGAACAGCTTGACTACGAAATCCTCGTCCTTCATCGACATGCCCGAACGGCCCTTGCCGCCGCGATGCTGGGTCCGGTAGGTCGAGAGCGGCGTACGCTTCACATAACCGCCATGGGTGACGGTGACGACCATGTCCTCGACCTCGATGAGGTCCTCGTCTTCCATGTCGATGCCGCCCATCGCGAATGCGGAGCGGCGCGGAACAGCGAACTTCTCTTTCACGTCGTTGAGCTCGGCCTTGATGATCTCGCGGATGCGCGGGCGCGACCGCAGGATGTCGAGCAGGTCGGCGATCTTGTCGGACAAGCCCTTGGCTTCATTGCCGATTTCGTCACGGCCAAGGCCGGTGAGACGGTGCAGGCGCAGGTCGAGAATGGCGCGGGCCTGTTCGTCCGACAGGTAGATCGTATCGCCGCCCGACCAGCGTGTACGCCGGTCTGCGATCAGTTCGAGCAGTGGTCCCATGTCCATGATCGGCCAGGCTTTCGCGAGCAGTTCTTCGCGGGCCGTCGCCGGGTCTGGCGAGTGGCGGATGATGCGGATCACTTCGTCGATATTGGCCACGGCCATGGCAAGACCAACCAGGACGTGGGCCCGGTCGCGGGCCTTGTTCAGGTCGAACTTGGTGCGCCGGACGATGACTTCCTGACGGAAGGCCAGGAAGCAGACGAGCACCTTGCGCAGGTTCATCAACTCCGGGCGGCCGCCATTGAGCGCGAGCATGTTGACGCCGAAACTGGTCTGCAACTGGCTGAAGCGGAACAGCTGGTTCAGCACGACTTCGGCGCTGGCGTCCTTCTTCAGTTCGATGACCACGCGGATGCCGTTGCGGTCGGTTTCATCGCGCAGGTCGGAGATGCCTTCGACACGTTTTTCGCGCACGAGTTCGGCGATTTTCGTGATCATCGCGGCCTTGTTCACCTGGTAGGGAATCTCGGTGACGATGATGGCCTGGCGGCCATTCTTGGCCTCTTCGATATCAGTCTTCGCGCGCATGATGACCGAGCCACGCCCGGTGGTCAGGCCCTTGCGGCTGCCGGCATGACCCATGATCAGGCCACCGGTGGGAAAATCGGGGCCCGGGACGATGTCGAGCAGCGCTTCATCGTCGATCATCGGGTCGTCGATGACGGCGAGGGTCGCGTCGATGACTTCGCCGAGATTGTGCGGCGGGATGTTCGTGGCCATGCCGACCGCGATGCCGCCGCCGCCATTGACCAGCAGGTTCGGGAACTGGGCCGGCAGGACCGTCGGTTCCTGCTGCGAACCGTCATACGTGTCCTGGAAGTTGACAGTGTCCTTGTCGATATCGGCGAGCAAATAGGTTGCCGCCTTGGTCATCCGGCTTTCCGTGTAACGCATGGCAGCGGCAGGATCATTGTCGATCGAGCCGAAATTGCCTTGGCCGTCGACCATTGGCAGGCCCATCGAGAAGGGCTGGGCCATGCGCACGAGCGCGTCATAGATCGCGCTGTCGCCATGCGGGTGGAAGTTACCCATCACGGCGCCGACGATATTGGCGGATTTCTTGTAGGGCTTGTCGGGCGTGTTACCGCCGACCTGCATGGCGTAGAGAATACGGCGGTGCACCGGCTTCAGGCCGTCGCGCACGTCGGGCAGCGCGCGGCTGACGATCACGCTCATCGCATAGTCGAGATACGAGCTTTTCAGCTCGGATTCGATGGAAATCGGCTCGATCCCGTCCGGGAGGGGCGGGTTGCCCTGACCGCCATTCTCGGGGGTTTCGGGCTCGTCCGGCGGCGTCGTGTCGTCACTCATGAGGGGGCTTTCTGCGTCTTCGGTATCGTACGGCGGGGACCATGCCCGAATCGCCTATATTTATTGAGAAAACTCTAGCAGGCGGGGGGCAGGAAAGCCACCCTTTTGGCGGGGTTTTGGCAGTTAGTGGCGGTGACCGGCCCTGCACGAAAAACAGCGCGAACATATGCACGGAAAAAGCCCGGATATGGCCCGGAAACATGACGAAAAGGGGCCGGATGAATTGGCGCCGGACGCCTTCTGATGGCATACGCCTTGCTATATCCATGACGGGTTGAAGGCGCGTGCGGCCATGATCGTGACATTCGAGGATTTCCAGGGCTTCCCCGGCGCTGATATATGCGTTGTCGGATCGGGCCCGATCGGGCTCGCGCTGGCCCATGCCTCTGTCAAACGCGGCCTGAAGGTCCTGATGCTGGAATCCGGCAATTACTGGCCGGACGAGCAGAAGAACGACCTCGGCAAGGCCGGTCGTCTCGATACAGCCCATCATGTACCGCTTGAAGAAGGCTGCTGCCGCGCCTTGGGCGGCAATTCCTATCAATGGGGCGGGCGCTGCGTGCCGTTCGACCCGATCGATTTCGAGGCGCGCCCCTGGATCGAGAATTCAGGCTGGCCGATCAGCGCCGAGACCGTGACCCGCTGGTATGCCGATGCGGCTGGCTTCCTGCGCTGCCGGGAGGACTTCACCGACACGCCCCTGTGGCCCGACAATGGCCGCGTCCGCAGCGACACGCTGGAAAGCTGGGTCGCCAATCCAAACATTGCGCATGTCTATGGCGACTGGCTGAAAACCTGCGACGACATCTGCGTCGTGCTGGATGCCACGGTTGTGGATTTCCGGTTCGACGGAGACGATACGCGGGTCGAGGCCGTCACGGTTGCCAACGGGGCGACGCGCACGGACCTGCCCGTCAAAACCGTCATCGTGGCCGCTGGCGGCGTCCAGACGCCGCGCCTGCTGCTGGCGGCGCAGCGGACACGACCCGGCCTGTTCGGCGGCGTGGATGGACCGCTGGGGCGCTATTACATGGGCCATGTCAGCGGCAAGATCGCCGAGATCACGCTGGCCGACCCCGCCTCCGACGGGTTTCTCGACTATGAAATGGATGGCAACCGGTTCAAGCGCCGGCGCATCACGCTGACCGAAAGCGAGCAGCGCGCGCATCGCCTGCCCCAGATCACGTTCAGTGCCGGCAACCCGGTCGTCTACGATCCGGCCCACCGCAACGGCGCCCTGTCGGCGATCTGGATGGTCCTGTCGTCGCCGCTGGGCAACCGGTTCCTCAACGCGCCGCTGCGCCGCCTGTATCTGGGCGAGGAAAGACAATCGGTCCTGTCGCATGCCCTGAACATTCTGCGTTCCCCCATCGCGACCGGGTTTGGCGCGTTCAACGTGTTCCGGCAGATGTACCTGCAGAAGCCAAAGCGGCCATCGGTGTTCCTGAAGAACCGCAAGGGCCGCTACACGCTGTACTATCATGGCGAACAGACGCCTTCGGCGGACAACCGGGTGCGCCTGTCGTCGGACGTGGACGCATTGGGCATGCCGCGCGTGGCGGTCGACTTCGATTATTCCGCTGCCGACGCCGACGGCGTGCTGAAGGCCCACGCTATCCTCGCCGAAGCGGTGGCAGAGGCCGGCATCGGCACGATCGACTATTCCGTGCCGGAAAATGCGCGCGCCGCTGCGATTGTCAGCCAGGCGCGGGACGGCCTGCACCAGATCGGCACCACCCGCATGTCCGCCGACCCGAAGCACGGCGTGGTGGACACTGACTGCCGCGTGCACGGCATGCAGAACCTCTATGTCGCCTCGACCTCGGTGATGCCGACATCCGGCCACGCCAACCCGACCTTTGTCGGCGTGGCGCTCGCGATGCGCCTGGCAGCCCATCTTGGCGGCCCGCTGAAACTCGAGCGCAAGACTGAGAACCAGACGATGGCTGATGCAACCGCGCCAGCGACGGGCAAGCGCATCCTCGTGACGGGCGCTTCGGGAAAGATCGGCCAGCATGTTGTCCGCCAGCTGCTCGACACCGGCCATGCCGTCGTCGCGCTGACGTCCAACCCGGACCGGGCGGTAGGGCGCGAGCCCGACCGCGATGTGACGTGGCTCCACCATGACTGGCGCGAGTCCGTCGATTTCACAGACCCTGTCCAAGGCTGCGATGCGGTCATCCATCTCGGCGCCGAAATCTGGCGCATCGACCGGATGGAGCGGGTCAATGCCGAGGCCACGGCGGCGCTCGCCGCAGCGGCTGAAGCTGCCGGCATTCGCAGCTTCGTGTTCGCCAGCAGTATCGCCGTCTATGGTTCGCCGACGCGCGCCGAGGTAGACGAGGAAACGACACGCCTGACGCCCACCCATGACGTGAAGAGTGAGTATCGCGGCACTGACAGCATCCGCGCCTATGGCCGCAGCAAGGTGAACGCCGAGGACGCGATTGCGGCAGCGTGCCGGAACACGCATTTTGCCGTGGTTCGCCCCACGGTCGTCGCCGACGTCGATGACATTGCCGGCGCGGTGAACATGAACCCGCTGGTCAAGAGTATCGGCGCGAGGCGGCATACGCATTTCGTCTATATCGCCGATGTGGCGGCCGCGATGATCTGGTTGATGGAGCGCGGGCTGTCGCAGCCGGCGGACATGCCGGGGCGGGTCGAGACGTTCAACCTGTCTGACGAAACGGGATACGACACATCCTACCGCGGACTGTACAGCCGGCTGGAAGCCCTTTCAGGGCGCGGCGGGCTGGGCGCGAAACTGGCCAGCCCTCTCTTCGTGTACGACCTGTTCGACCGGCTGAAATCGAAGAGCCTGTCGCGCGGTCTTCCATTGGGCCGTTGCGTTTTCCCGGCGACACGCCTGCATGCCGCCGGCTATTCGCACCCGTTCGGCATGGCGTTCGCCGAGCGTCTTGCCGCCGACCGAATTCGCGGGAACTGACTGTACTGACTTGGCCTATTCGGCGGCGGGCAGTGCCCCGAGGTCGGACAGGGCGCGCATCACGGCAGCCTTTCGTTTCGGCACGTCGGCGCCCGGATCGGCCATGTCCATGTTGAAGGCGAAGGCATAGGTGCCGGGCGCGGCGCCGCCGGTCTGTTCCAGCCAGCCAACGTACCAGCCAATGTCCGTTTCGCCCGCGACGCTTTTCCAGCCGGTCTTGCCGTAAAGGGTCCAGCCTGCGCCGGAATCCATGACCATCATCGGAACGGCGAGTTCATAGGTACGGGCCGACAGCGGCAATGTGCGGCGGGCCAGATGGGACAGGAAAGCGACCTGCTCCTCGGCAGAGATCGCCAGGGGGCCTTTCAGCCAGTATTGCGACACGTCTTCCGGCGCGCCCGTGTCGGCGTTGCCATAGCCGAAATCAGCGAGCCAGTCGTGCAGCGCGGTGGACCCGATACGGGGCGTGACGGCCTGATAGATCCAGACCGTTGACCGCCTGAAGGCCGCCGCGAAATCCTGAGTTTCGTTCCAGCTGTCCACGAAGCGCTTGACGCCGTCCCATTCGAAGACTTCGTCCGGCCCGGACACTGCGCCGGTTTCCAGCGCAATCAGCGTGTGGGGGATTTTCGAGGTCGAGGCGGGGACGAAACGCTGGTGCGCACGGGCGTCATTGCTGATCCATGCCCGTTCGTCCTCCAGCCGATAGACGACCAGTGTTGAGGTGTCGGGGTCGACGCCGACCGCCGCCACGCTGGCGCTCAGCGGCGGCGGTGGGGTCAATGTCATGCAGGCGGCCAGCAGGCACGCCGTCAGGGCCAGAACCAGGCCACTGGCGACGCGCGTTGGAAGAGCCAGCCTGCGCTGCACACATGCCTCCTAGAACGGGATTTCGTCGTCGAGATCCTGGCTGAAGCTTTCGGCCGGGCCGCTCATCTTGCGGGCGCTGCCTTGCTGTTCACCAAAATCGTTGCCGCCGGAACGGGCACCGCCGCGATCACCGGCGCTGTCGAGCATGGTGAGCGTGCTGCCAAAGCCGCGCAGCACGACTTCGGTCGTGTAGCGGTCCTGGCCTTCCTTGTCCTGCCATTTGCGGGTTTCGAGCTGGCCTTCAATGTAGAGCTTCGAGCCCTTCTTGACGTAGCTCTGGACGACACGGACCAGACCTTCGCTCAGGATCGAAATCCGGTGCCATTCGGTCTTTTCCTTGCGCTCGCCTGTGGCCTTGTCTTTCCACGTCTCGGACGTGGCCAGCGTGAAGCTGGCAACCTGGCCGCCATTCTGGAACTGGCGGACTTCCGGATCCTGCCCCACATTACCAACAAGAATGACCTTGTTCACTGATCCTGCCATGTATCCATCTCCGCTCAGTCTTGTTTCGTTATCGAATCTGTTCTCTTCTACCGCGACCGGGCTCGCCTGTCGCCTCCCCAGCCGTTTTTCCACAGGCCGGGATTAAAAAAGCAGCGAGTCGCAAATGTTCACACTTTGTTCTTGTGGTCAAGCTGGACTCACGCCACACATAGAGCCTAGCAACTCGCGCAATCCTGTTTCGTCACCGTAACGAGCTTTCTGCATGGCCCGACTAGAATCCCCTTTCATCCGCGTGCGCGGAGCCAAGGAACACAATCTCAAGAATATCGACGTGGACATTCCGCGCGGTGAGCTTGTGGTGATGACCGGCCTGTCAGGCTCGGGCAAATCCTCGCTCGCGTTCGACACGATCTATGCCGAAGGCCAGCGACGCTATGTCGAAAGCCTGTCGGCCTATGCGCGCCAGTTCCTCGAACTGATGCAGAAGCCGGACGTGGAAAGCATCGAGGGCCTGTCGCCCGCGATCTCGATCGAGCAGAAGACGACCAGCCGCAACCCGCGCTCCACCGTCGGCACCGTCACCGAGATCTACGACTATATGCGCCTCTTGTGGGCGCGTGTCGGCATTCCCTATTCGCCCGCCACCGGCCTGCCGATCGAGAGCCAGACGATCAGCCAGATGGTCGACCGGACGATGGAACTGCCGGAAGGCACGCGGCTCTACCTGCTGGCGCCGATGATCCGGGGCCGCAAGGGCGAGTATCGCAAGGAATTCGCCGAACTGCTCAAGAACGGCTACCAGCGCGTCAAGGTGGACGGCGAGTTCTACGAACTGGAAGACGCGCCCAAGCTGGACAAGAAATTCAAGCACGACATCGATGTCGTGGTCGACCGCGTCGTCGTGCGCGAAGGCATGGAGCAGCGCCTCGCCGAGAGTTTCGAGACGGCGCTGGGCCTGGCGCAGGGTATCGCGCTGGCCGAATATGCCGACCTTGAAGAGGGCGAGACCGAGCCGAAGCGGATCACCTATAGCGCCAATTTCGCCTGCCCCGTGTCCGGCTTCACGATTTCGGAAATCGAGCCGCGCCTGTTCTCGTTCAACAATCCCTTCGGCGCCTGCCCGACCTGTGACGGGCTGGGCAACCAGCTGAAGATCGATGCCGACCTGATCGTGCCGGACAAGGACCTCGACCTGATGAGCGGCGCCATCGCGCCCTGGGCCAAGTCGACATCGCCCTACCAGACGCAGACGCTGCAGGCCCTGTCGACGCATTACCGGTTCGACCTCAAGAAGAAGTGGAACAAGCTGCCGGAAGACATCCAGCAGATGATCCTGCACGGCACCGGCGAGGAAGAGATCAAGTTCATCTATGATGACGGCATGCGCCGCTATGAGGTGAAGAAGACGTTCGAGGGCGTGATCCCGAATCTTGAACGCCGCTATCGCGAGACGGACTCGGCCTGGGTGCGCGAGGAAGTGTCCAAGTTCCAGTCGGCGGCGCCCTGCCCCGCCTGTGGCGGCAAGCGCCTCAAGCCGCAGGCGCTGGCGGTGAAGATTGCGAAGCTGGATATTTCCGACGCCGCCGAATTCTCGATCCGGGATGCGGGCGACTGGTTCAGCAAGGTCTCGAAGACCCTGACCAAGCAGCAGAACGAGATCGCGTCGCGCATCCTGAAGGAGATCAATGACCGCCTGAACTTCCTCAATGATGTCGGCCTCGAATACCTGACGCTCAGCCGCGGGTCCGGCACATTGTCGGGCGGCGAGAGCCAGCGCATCCGGCTGGCCAGCCAGATCGGCTCGGGCCTGACCGGCGTGCTCTATGTGCTCGACGAGCCGAGTATCGGCCTGCACCAGCGCGACAATGCCCGCCTGCTGGAGACGCTCAAGCGTCTGCGCGACCTCGGCAATTCCGTGATCGTGGTCGAGCATGACGAGGATGCGATCCTGACGGCCGATCATGTCATCGACATGGGACCGGCGGCCGGCATTCATGGTGGCGAGATCATTGCCGAAGGCACGCCAGCCGAAGTGTTGGCGAACCCGAACAGCATGACAGCGGACTATCTCAACGGCACGCGCGAGATCGCGATTCCGAAGCGCCGCCCGGTCGAGAAATCGAAACGCAAGATCACGCTGAAGGGCGCGACCGGCAACAATCTCAAGAACGTCACCGCGACGATCCCGCTCGGCAGTTTCACCTGCATCACCGGCGTGTCGGGCGGCGGCAAGTCGACCCTGATCATCGAGACGCTGTACAAGGCGCTGGCCCGCAAGCTGAACGGCGCCTCCAGCCCGCCGCAGCCCTATGACAGCCTCGAGGGGCTCGAATATCTCGACAAGGTGATCGACATTGACCAGAGCCCGATCGGGCGCACGCCGCGCTCGAACCCGGCGACCTATACCGGCGCATTCGGACCAATCCGCGACTGGTTCACCGGCCTGCCGGAATCCAAGGCGCGCGGCTACAAGGCCGGACGGTTCAGCTTCAACGTGAAGGGCGGACGCTGTGAAGCCTGTCAGGGCGACGGCGTCATCAAGATCGAGATGCACTTCCTGCCGGACGTGTACGTCACGTGCGAGACCTGCAAGGGCAAGCGCTACAATCGCGAAACGCTGGAAGTCCTGTTCAAGGGCAAGTCGATTGCCGACGTGCTGGACATGAATGTGGATGACGCGGCGAAATTCTTCTCGGCGGTGCCGGCCATCGCATCCAAGATGGAGACGCTGGTGCAGGTGGGGCTCGGCTATGTGAAAGTCGGCCAGCAGGCGACGACCCTGTCGGGCGGCGAGGCGCAGCGGGTGAAGCTGGCCAAGGAACTCTCAAAGCGCGCGACAGGCCGCACACTGTACATTCTCGACGAGCCGACGACGGGCCTGCATTTCGACGATGTGCGCAAGCTGCTCGAAGTGCTGCATGAGCTGGTCGATGCCGGCAACACCGTGGTCGTAATCGAGCACAATCTCGACGTCGTCAAGACGGCCGACTGGGTGCTGGACCTTGGCCCCGAGGGCGGCGATGGCGGTGGCAAGCTGGTCGCAGCCGGAACGCCGGAAGACATTGCGGCCAACACCGATAGCTGGACCGGCAAGTTCCTCGCCGAGACCTTCCGCCGGCACGACGAGCGCCGCGCCGCCCGCAACAAGCGCGAGCGGGCAAAGACGCCGACGGCGCCGAAAAAGGCGGCCAAGGCGGATGCAGCGAAGAAGCCGCCCAAGCCTGCCAGGAAGACGGCAGCGAAGGCACCCGCTTCGTCAAAGAAGGCCAAGTCGAAAGCGGCCAGCGCCGCCAAATAGGTCCGGCCTAGACGAACGTCTCGTCGATCGCCGGATTGTCGGCCCATTGGGGATCGGTCCGCGCCGCCAGTGCGGCAGGCCCGGAGAAAATGTGCATCCAGCAGGCCTGAAGGAAGATGAAGCCCACCATTAGGATCGCCCCCGGAATGATGATGCCGGGCGCGGCCATCGCCGAGAGGATGGCTGTCGGGTCGTCCTCGATCCCGCTGATCACCGGCATCAGCGTTGCGACCATGGCAACGGCAAAGACCAGGTAGAACACGAAGAAAACGACCATCATGATCAGCATCAGCACGATCCAGCTGCCGACAATGGTCCAGGCCTTGCCTTTCGTGACGCGCCAGGCCTGTCCGAACCGGATGCTGCGGTCGCGCACCGTGAGAGCGGCGGCGGGCGAAAACCGCGCCGCCAGCCAGAGCGTGAAAACCATGTAGGCGATCATCAGCACGAAGGCCAGCAACCCGGCAATGGCGGCGCCTTCGCCGGAGCCGGTCGCCGCGGCAATGCCAACGGGCAGCATGATCACGACGAACATGCCGAGATAGAGGGCAATGAACAGGCCGAACCAGATCAGGCCGACAACCAGCAGGCGCCATTCATCGGCCCCCAGTTGCAGGCGAAAGCCTTCCGCTCGCATGTAGCGGCGCTGGTTGGCGCCTTCGAACAGCATCCAGAAGGCCAGGCCGACCGGGATCACCAGCAGGTATCCCAGAAGAACGCGGCCCATCTGGCCCATCATGGCGGCCTCCATGGCCACAGGGTCGTTCATCATGTCCGGATTGAACATCATCCCGAACATGGGCCATTGCAGCCAGAGGTTCACCGCAGACACCAGAAGGTAAAGCACCGCATAGGTTGCGCCGTATTTGAGCAGGAACCCCTTCGGGCCGCCCGTGCGCCGGAAATGGAACAGCGCATTGTCAAAACTGAAATCGAGGTTCGTCATGGCATTCTCTCCCTGGTCAATCAAATACGGCCATCCGTGCCGCGTCGTCCACGCCACCACGCGGATCATGGCGGGCAGCAAAGGCCGCCGGGCCGCCACTGAAATGCTGCAAAAGTGCGGACAGGAACATGCGTATCGCCACATAGAATCCCAGCGGAACAAAGACAGTGGGCGAGTAGAGCACACGCATCACATCGTCGCCGGTCCGGACGTTGTCGAGCCCTGACAGCGATCTCGACACGAGCGCCATTTCAAGGGCCTGTCCCACTGCGCCCACGATGATGCCGCCGACGATAGCGATAATGAGATAGGCGCCGAGTATGGGCCAGAACCGTCCGCGCGAGACGTTCCACGCATCGAAGAAGACGATGCGCCGGTCCTTGATCGTCATCGCGAAGCAAGGCGACAGGCGCGTCGCGAAAAAGACGTAGACAGGGAATGCGAGCAACATGAGGCCCATCCCGCCAAAGACGACCGGGAGCATCCGGCGGCCCAGTTCATTTTCCGACACGCCGTCGGCGGCCAGTTCGAATATGCCGATGATGCCATTGAACAGGCTAAGCATCGGCAATCCGAAACAGGCGAGGTAAAGGAGGGACCAGAGGAAGCCGACGGCCATCATCCGCAATTCATCGCTGCCCACCCGCAGGGAGAAACGCTCGTCCCGGACATAGCGGCGCTGCGAGGCGGCTTCAAACATGGCCCACAGGGCCCAGGATCCGATGGTCACCGCGATGCCCCACGGGATGAGCGGCGTCATGGTGCCGAACACCAAGGCGAGTACTGCACTGGGGTCGGCATCGTCGATCGTCGCGTTTTCCAGCGCCTCAATCGCCTGGATGAAGGCAATCAGTGCATCCTTTGACAGGAATCCAACCAGTGCCGCGAACAGGGTCACGGCGAGCGCGTAGACGGCGGCGAATATCCACGGAAATGTGCGTGCGTGCGCAGCGCGAAAGGCGTTGCCCAGCGCGCCTTCAAACGAGAATCGTGTTGGCAAAATCCCACCCTCCCCAATCGACCAACGCAGACTAAGGCGATTTACTCGACAGAGGCAATCGCCGAGGCCTCATCAGGATCGGGCATCAGGCGCGGCAGAACCGAGACCGCAAGGCCGTGACCGGCGAGAATGAACGGCGCGAGCAGCAGGATACCGAGCGCCCCGCCGACAAGATGTCCGACGGCGCTTGTCCCAAGCAACGGGTTCAGCGCCGCATTGATCGCTACGGCGGCAAAAAACGGCGCGACATGCGTAGCCAGCGCGGCGAGGCTGAGCCGGAATCCATGCCCCTTGGTCCACGGCCAGGTGCGGAAGACCATGCTTTCCTCCCGGCTGACGGTTGCTGCGCCCACGAGCAACAATCGCACCGCCAGGAAACAGAGCGCCCACAGACCGAGCGCGCAGGAAATAAGGAAAACCGCGCCATAGGCCGTCGGCAACATGTCCATGAACGCCGCCTGCACGACGGCGGGCGCCGTTTCCGCGCCGAGTTCTGTCCGACCCGAAGCCTCGAGCAGGATGCCGGGCAGGATGGCGAGGAAAAAGCCGATGAACACCGCGACAAACAGCACCGCCACGTACACAGCCAGATTGACGTGCACCAATTGCAGGTACTTGCCCGTCCGTGCGCCCAGCATGGTTCGGTAGATGTTCAGGGAATACGCCACGCCGGCGAAGAAAACGGCCGCCATAAGATTGAGTGCGACGATCGCAGCGCCGTCGAATGCCATGCCAATGACAAGCCGGTACAGGCCAGCGAACAGCATTAGCAGGCCGAGCCAGGGCAGGCCGGGCACAAGCGCGCGAACGGCGAGACGCCAGGCCTCGGCGGCGATCTCCAAAACGGGCAGCTTCTTGTCCATTCCCGGGCTCCTCACTGCTGACACACCTAGCGTCCAAGGCCGCTCGCGGCAAACACCATCTTGACGCGCGGGACCGGCCTGCGCATGTCCCTCACATGAGCATCAAACCCATACATATCATCGGCGGCGGCATGGCCGGATCAGAAGCGGCATGGCAAATCGCGAGCGCGGGCGTGCCAGTCATCCTGCACGAAATGCGCGGCGTGAAGGGCACCGAGGCCCACCAGACCGACCAGCTAGCCGAGCTTGTCTGCTCCAATTCCTTTCGCTCGGACGACCACACGACCAATGCTGTCGGCGTGTTGCACGAGGAAATGCGCCGCGCAGGCGGCCTTATCATCACCACGGCCGCCGACCATCAGGTGCCTGCCGGCAGCGCGCTGGCGGTTGATCGCGAGGGCTTCGCCGAGGCGATCACAGCGAAGCTGGAAGCGCATCCGCTTGTCACCATCGTGCGCGAGGAAATCACCGGCATCCCGCCAGAAGACTGGGACAGCGTGATCATCGCGACCGGCCCGCTGACCTCGCAGGCGCTTGCCGAAGCGATCCACGCCCATACCGGCGAAGGCGATCTCGCCTTTTTCGATGCCATCGCGCCGATCATCTATTTCGACTCGGTCGACATGGATGTGGCCTGGCGCCAGAGCCGCTATGACAAGCCCGGCCCCGGCGGCGACACGGCGGCCTATATCAATTGCGGCATGAACGAAGCCCAATACAACGCCTTCCTGGACGCCCTGATTGCGGCGCCGAAGACCGAGTTCAAGGACTGGGAAAAGGACACGCCCTATTTCGAAGGCTGCCTGCCCATCGAAGTCATGGCCGAGCGCGGCCGCGAGACGCTGCGTTTCGGGCCGATGAAACCAGTCGGCCTGACCAATCCGCACGACCCGATGGTGAAATCGCACGCCGTGGTGCAGCTGCGCCAGGACAATGCCCTCGGTACGCTGTGGAACATGGTCGGCTTCCAGACCAAGCTGAAGCATGGCGCCCAGGCCGAAATCTTCCGGATGATCCCCGGTCTAGAGAAGGCCGAGTTCGCGCGGCTTGGCGGCATCCATCGCAACACGTTCCTGAATTCGCCGAAACTGCTCGACCAGCAGCTGCGGATGAAATCCATACCGCGCCTGCGCTTTGCCGGTCAGGTCACCGGTGTCGAAGGCTATGTCGAGAGCGCCGCTATGGGCCTGCTGGCCGGACGCTTCGCTGCCGCCGAACGCCTCGGCCGTTCACTCGCCCCACCGCCGCCAACCACGGCGCTCGGCGCGCTGGTGCTGCACATCACTGGCGGCCACTTGCAGGGCAAGCAGACCTTCCAGCCGATGAATATCAATTTCGGCCTGTTCCCGGACATTGAAGACTATTCAAAGGTTGGCGAGGACGGCAAGCGCCTGCGCGGCAAGGACAAGGGCCGGGCCAAGAAGAAGGCCCAGGCCGTGCGTGCACTGGAAGATGTCGATGCGTGGCTGGCAGGCGAAGCAGCGCTGGTGCCCGCGGAATAGATCGTCTTATTGCGCGGTGACGCGCCAGATGCGGTTGCCAACGTCATCCGCGACGAGCAGGCTACCGGACTGGTCGAGCAGCACGCCCACAGGGCGGCCATGCGCCGTGTCATCCGTCATGAAATCATCGAGCACGGTGGTTGCGTCGCCTGACGGCATGCCATTGGCGAAGGGCACAAAGATGACCTTGTAGCCGCTGCGTGGCTTGCGGTTCCACGAGCCATGCTGGCCGATATAGGCCCCTGCGCCGAAATGCGTGGCCATGGCACCCGTCGATCCACTGGTCAGGTCGAGACCGAGAGAAGCCGTGTGCGAGCCAAGGGCATAATCGGGAGCGATGGCGCTGGCCACGAGGTCCGGCTTTTGTGGCTCGACGCGGCTGTCGACGTTCTGACCGTAATAGCTGTAGGGCCAGCCATAGAAGGCGCCTTCCTTCACGGAGGTGAGATAGTCCGGGACGAGATTGTTGCCGAGTTCATCGCGCTCATTGACCACAGTGAAGAGTGTGCCGGTGGCCGGATCGATATCCATGCCGACGGGATTGCGCAGGCCCGTGGCGAAAACGCGGCCCTCGCGCGAAGCAATATCGATTTCCCAGATGGCGGCGCGGCCGCTTTCAACCTCGATACCATTTTCGGCAACATTGCTGTTCGATCCGACGGAGGCATAGAGCTTGGTCCCGTCAGGACTGGCGACAACGTTCTTGGTCCAGTGGTGGTTTATCGGCCCGGCCGGCAGGGCAAAGAACTCTTCGGGCGTCGCAGAGATGGTGGTCTCGCCTTCAACATAGGGCACGGTAATGATGGCATCCGTATCGGCGATGTAGAGCGCGTCGCCGACGAGCGTCATGCCGAAGGGCGAGTTGAGGCCGCTCATGAATGTGGTGTGGGTTTCAGCGACGCCATCGCCGTCGGCGTCGCGCAGAAGGGAAATTCGGTTGGCGCTGGGCACGCCGGCACCTGCCTTGGCCATCACGCGTTTCATGAAGAAGCCGCGAATGCCGCTGGAGTCTTTGGGGCGCGGCGGACCATTGGTTTCGGCGACGAGTACGTCGCCATTCGGCAGCTGGTAGAGCCAGCGGGGATGATCGAGATCAGCGGCAAACTGGTTGACGGCGAGACCGGCGGCTGGCGCAGGCATGGAATCGCCTTTCCAGGCCTTTGCGGTGGCTACATTGACAGTCGGCAACAGCTTGTCCGTGGGTTTGGGCAGGTCCGGCGACGGGCCGAAGCCAGTCTCGATGGGGCGCGTCTGGTTGCCATTGCAGGCGCCCAGAGTTGCGCCGAGCGCCATGATAAGCGTAGCGGATGCGACGGTTGTAATTTTCATGTATTTTCTCCTGCCTTGTCAGGAGAAGCGCACAAAGGCCTGTTCGGTTCCAGTATTCTTCAGGCGCCGGATTGTCAGACCTGGCCGGTATTCATGGCCTTCATGATGCACAGCCGTTTGGTGATGCCATTCGGGTTGCGGCCGTCACAGTAGAACTTGCGCAGGCGGAAATGGGCGATCGCCGGGCGGATCAGCTTTGGCGCAGGCGCCACATGCGGGCCGAAAGCCTTGGTATCGCTGCGGCGCGTTGCGGCATAGGCCGGCGCCACATCCTGTATCTCGGTTCCCCAGCCATGGGCGCCGCACAGAACGCTTGCGGCGACCGCGGCCAGCCAGGCTTCCGGCTCGCGCGCCCTGTCTTCGGCTTCGAAGGCGGCCTGATAGCCGTCGACCAGTTTCTGCAATGCGCCAATCTTCAGCCGCTGGCAGGCAACTTCCTCGTTCAGGGCGAGACAGACATCATGGGCCCGGGGGGGCTGTTGCGCTTCGATCTCGCTCAACGCGTCGCGCCACCACTGGAACCGGATGGCGCCCAGCGTGTCTTCGGTGACCGCAAGGCGGACCCGGGCGAGCTCATAGGCCAGCGCATAAAGTGCCGTCAGGGCGTTGCGATATATCTCGGGCGCAAAGCGACTGGATATCCAGCGATCTTCGTCGACCCGCTTTACACGGGCGTCAATCGCCTTCCATTGTGTTTTGCTCAAGGGGCTGGTCTCATTTGACATGGAACCCATATGTGGGAAGACGCGCTGATACACCAGTCAATCATCTGCAAGAAAGGACGCTGACATGGCATTTTCCCTTCCCGACCTCCCTTACGGACGTGGAGCCCTCGCCCCACACATCTCCGAGGAGACCCTCAACTATCACCATGGCAAGCACCATCAGGCCTATGTGACGAACCTGAACGGCCTGATCGAAGGCACCGACCTCGAGAAAGCGCCGCTCGAAGAGATCATCAACAAGGCCGCCGGCGACAAGGCCAAGGCTGGCCTGTTCAACAATGCGGCCCAGGTGTGGAACCACACATTCTACTGGCACTCGATGAAGCCGGGCGGCGGCGGCAAGCCCACCGGCAAGATCGCTGCAATGATCGACAGCGACCTCGGCGGCTACGACCAGTTCGTGAAGGACTTCAAGGCAGCCGGCGGCGGCCAGTTCGGTTCCGGCTGGGCTTGGCTCGTGCTCAAGGGCGGCAAACTGGCCATCACGAAGACGCCAAATGCCGAAACCCCGCTGACGGAAGCCGGCGTCACGCCGCTGCTGACCATGGATGTCTGGGAGCACGCCTATTATCTCGACTACCAGAACAGCCGTCCGAACTATATGGACGCGTTCATCAACAACCTGATCAACTGGGATTTTGCCAACAAGAACCTCGGCTAGCCGCACAGGCCCGAATTCGGCAAAATCAAGCAAACTGAGACGCCCACCTGTACTGGTGGGCGTTTTTGCATTATGTGCAGCGCAACAGACGCTCCGGGCTCAGGATTTGCCCGGCAAAGCTGCCATTCGGGCAGCGTCGGGTATTATCAACAATCCTTGGACTGGAAACACTTTGAACGACGTAACATTTGCAGATCTCGGCCTCGGGCCGAACGTACTTAAGGCTGTGGAAGAGGCGGGATATACAACTCCCACGCCGATCCAGCTTGAAGCCATCCCCCACATCCTCGCCGGCGGCGACGTCACGGGCATCGCCCAGACCGGCACCGGCAAGACGGCGGCCTTCGTGCTGCCGATGATTCACCGCCTGGCGCGCGGACGGGCCCGGGCCCGCATGCCGCGCTGCCTGATCCTCTGCCCGACGCGCGAACTCGCCGCGCAGGTGGCCGAGAATTTCGAGAAATACGGCAAGCACCTGAAGCTCACCATGGCCCTGCTCATCGGCGGCGTCAGCTTCAAGGAACAGGAAGGCCTGCTCCAGCGCGGCGTCGACGTGCTGATC
>NZ_JBBKXE010000030.1:0-14363 GCF_037969335.1 Hyphomonas sp.
GCAAAGAAGGTGGCTGATGCGACGCGATCGTCATCATGCGCGGCCATGTGCGCCAGCGTGCCCGACAGTAGCGTGCCGCCGATGCAATAGCCGACCGCATTCAGCTTCTTCGAACCCGACGCTTGAAGCGCGGCTTCGACGGCGGCGTAGACACCGTTCTTGCTGTAATCGTCCCAGGTATAATACTTGGTCACGTCGTCGGCCGAGCGCCACGAGACGACGAATACGGTCAGGCCCTTGTCGACCAGCCAGCGGATCATGGAATTTTCTTCGCGCAGGTCGAGGATGTAGAACTTGTTGATCCACGGCGGGAAGATCAGCAATGGCCGCGAATAGACAGTTTCCTGCGTCGGTGAATACTGGATCAGTTCGATCAGGTCATTGCGGAACACGACTTGTCCCGGCGCCGTGGCAATGTTCTTGCCGATCTCGAAAGGCGTCTCGTCCGTCTGGCTGATATGCAGCTTTCCGCCAGCCTTCTTGACGTCGGCACGGGCGAGGCGAATGCCATTCAGCACGGTCTCGCCGCCGCTCTCGAGGAAGGCCCGCAAGGCCTGCGGGTTGGTGCCGAGATAATTGGTCGGCGACATGATATCAGTCAGCTGCTGGGTGAAGAACTTGGCGCGCAGGTGGATATTGTCCGGCAAGTCCGGCGCATGGTCTGCCAGGCCCATCAGCCAGTTCTTGTTCACGTCATAGGCTTTGCGGATGAATTTGAATCCGGGATTGGACTGCCATTCCGGATCGGCAAAGCGCTTGTCGGTTTCTTTCGGCGGCTCGGTGCCGACCACTTCTGTGGCCATTTCCTGCCACAGGTTCATCCAGCCCTTCATCAATTCCAGGTTGGCGTTCATCAGGGCCATCGGGTTCTTGGCGAGGCTCGTGCCGACGGCGCGGAAGGCTTCACCAGCGCCCATCGGGTCGCCTTGCGACATAGTGCCGACCGGTCCCGACCCCATCAATACGTCGCTGATCAGTGACTGCGATTCCGTATTGGCCAGCGCAAGCGTTGTCATTAACACCTGCATTTGCAACGGATTTTGCTCTGCAATCAGGGAGCCAAGCGAGGGAAGTGCAGCTTTTTCTGTGTTTTTGCTGCTCATTGGTCCCAATATCGCCTGTTTGTTGATGCGTTACTATTCATCAGAATGTTTGTGATTTAATGAGTTTATACATGAAAAACACGGTGATTCCCCTCTTAGGCGTGTCATGCCTGCTATTAGTAGGGTGCACCAACTCGTTCACGAAGGTCCGCGACGCCGTCAATCAGGCGCCGGACTGGTACGAGACCCGTCGTCAGGAGATCCGCGGCGAGGGGTATCCGGAACTGGTTGAAGTTCCCACGATCGCCCCCGGTGAATTGCCCGGCAAGACTCTGCCTGCTTCAGCCAAGCGCGTGTCCGCGCTGGCGGCGCAATTTGCTGAAACGGCGCGAGCGGAATTGCCGGCCAATGGGCCGGCCGAAATCGCTGCCGTCGGGGATGAGATCCGCCAGCAATTTGCTGGCCTGGACGAGACCTCGAATTTTCTTACTGACGCCGAGATCGCTGCAATCAGGAACAGCTTCAATGTCCCGCGCGTCACCCAAGGTCTGAAAGGCCAGAGATGAACACCGAATTTCACAAGATCAGGCGCCTTCCTCCATACGTTTTCGAGCAAGTGAACAGGAGCAAGGCAGCCCTCCGCGCGGAAGGTGCCGACATTATCGATCTCGGCATGGGCAACCCGGACATGCCGACGCCGAAGCACATTGTCGATAAATTGGTCGAGACCGCCCGCAGGCCCGACGTGAACGGGTATTCTGCCTCGCGCGGCATTCCGGGGCTGCGCCGCGCCGTAACCGACTATTACAAACGCCGTTTCGACGTGACGCTCGACAAGAACAAGGAAGTCATCGTTACGCTTGGTTCCAAGGAGGGGTTCGCCAACCTTGCACAGGCCATCTCCGCGCCCGGCGACGTCATCCTGTCGCCTGACCCGTCCTATCCCCTGCATTCGTTCGGCTTCATCATTGCCGGCGCCTCGATCCGAGCCGTACCGGCGCCGTCGCCGGAGGACTATCTTCGCAACCTTGAAAAGGCCGTGAAACACTGCGTGCCGCCGCCAACCGCCATGGTGCTCTGCTATCCGTCGAACCCGACGGCCGAAGTGTGCGACCTCGAATTCTACAAGGACGCCGTCAAGTTCGCGAAGAAGCACGATCTCTGGATTCTGTCGGACCTCGCCTATAATGAAATCTATTTCGAGGAGCCGACACCCTCGATCCTTCAGGTCGATGGCGCCAAGGACATCGCGGTCGAATTCACGACCATGTCCAAGACCTATTCCATGGCCGGCTGGCGCATGGGCTTCGTCGCAGGCAACGAGACGCTGATCTCGGCGCTCGCGCGGGTCAAATCCTATCTCGATTATGGTGCCTACACGCCAATCCAGGTGGCTGCCGTGGCCGCGCTCGACGGCCCGCAGGATTGCGTCGACGAGTTCCGCCAGATCTACAAGCAACGCCGCGACGTTCTGGTCGAAAGCTTCGGTCGGGCAGGGTGGGCCATCCCGAGCCCGAAAGCGTCCATGTTTGCTTGGGCACCAATTCCGGAACCCCTGCGCCATCTGGGGAGCCTCGAATTCTCGCTCATGCTCATGAACGAAGCGCACGTGGCCGTGGCGCCGGGCGCCGGTTTCGGCGAGCATGGTGACGGCCATGTCCGCATCGCCCTTGTCGAGAACGAACAGCGCATCCGTCAGGCCGCGCGCAACATTCGCAAGTTCATGTCCCGGCATGGCGTCAAGGAACTCTCGGCTACCGCAGCCGAGTAAACCGGGGCCACGGCGCCGTCCGCTGCAATTCCCCCCTTAGGCCCTTCGCTTTTGGTGCCAACTGGTCTATCCACCGCCCGATATGAACCGGAGGGCCATTCGTGGGGCCATTGAAAATAGGAATTGCAGGACTCGGCCATGTCGGCTGTGGATTGATTGAACTGGTTGAGCGCCAGGATAAATTGCGCTTGCCCGGAAAGGTCGAAATCACAGGCGTCAGCGCCCGTAGTAAAAGCCGAAACCGGCCTGTCGATACGGACAAGTATCGCTGGTTCGACGACGCAGCGACGCTCGCTGAGGATGCTGATGTCGATGTCTTCATCGAACTCATCGGCGGATCCGACGGCCCGGCCAAGTTCGCGGTCGAAAGCGCCCTCAAGGCGGGAAAGCACGTTGTCACGGCCAACAAGGCCCTGATGGCCAAGCACGGCATGGCGCTCGCGGCTCTCGCCGAGGAAAAGGGTGTCGACCTCCTGTTCGAAGCCGCCGTCGCTGGCGGCATTCCCGTTGTGCGCGTCCTGCGCGACAGCCTCGCTGGCGTCGAGATCAAGCGCGTCGCGGGCATTCTCAATGGCACCTGCAACTTCCTGACAACAACGATGCTGGAAACCGAGCGGTCCTATGATGAGGTTCTCGCCGAGGCCCAGAAGCTTGGCTATGCCGAAGCCGACCCGGCGCTCGACGTGTCCGGCATGGACGCCGCTCACAAGGCCGCGATCCTGTCGGCCATTGCCTTTTCCGCCGATCTCGACTTTTCCAAGGTCAGCGTTTCGGGTGTCGATGGAATTGACCTGCTCGACCTGAAACTCGCCGATCGCCTCGGCCTGCGCATCAAGCTTATCGCCGAAGGCGTGCTCACCGAGAACGGTGTCGTCTGCCGCGTCGAACCGATGGCCTTGTCGGCCAACCACCCGCTCGCGCGCGTCAATGGCTCGCTCAACACGGTCCGTATCGAAGGCGACCCGGTGGGCGCCATCACGCTGACCGGTCCCGGCGCCGGAGCCGGGCCTACCGCCAGCGCGGTCATGGGCGACGTCGCCAAGCTCTTTCGCCCCGCGATCCGCCCTGCCTTTGGCCGCGCAGAGCACCATGTGGAGCGTCCCTTCGTGGCCGCGACAGGCGACGAGATATCGGCTTTCTTCCTGCGTGTCCGCCTCGCCGACAAGCCTGGCGCATTGGCCGCCCTCACCGAAGCGCTTGCCGCAGAAGGCGTGTCCGTGAACCAGCTGCTGCAGGATTCGGCTGACGAATCCGGCGCCAGCCCGGTGGCCATTGTCACGCACCGGTGCGCGCGCTCGCACATGATGGCAGCCCTCGCGAGACTTGCGAAACTGACCGTGCTAATGGACGCGCCGCGCCTGATCCGAATCGAAACGGCAAGCTAATTGCTCTAACAAATCATGCTACATTTGGAAAAGCACGACAGGGGATAAAAAGCCATGAAAAACAATGTTCTAACACCGGGTCTTGCCGATGCAATGGTCCGTGTGACCGAACTCGCTGCCATAGCGGCGGCCAAGGAAGTCGGCCGCGGCGACGAAAAGAAGGCAGATGCTGCAGCAGTTGATGCGATGCGCACGGCCTTCAATGCCGTCGATTTCAAGGGCCGCGTCGTTATTGGCGAAGGCGAACGCGATGAAGCGCCGATGCTCTATATCGGCGAGGAAGTCGGCACCAATAACGGACCCGAGATCGACATTGCGCTCGATCCGCTCGAAGGCACGACGCTGACCGCCAAGGCGATGGCCAATGCTCTCGCCGTCCTGGCCATCGCCCCGCGCGGCGGCCTGCTGCACGCACCTGACACCTATATGGACAAGGTCGCCGTCGGCCCGGGCTATCCTGAAGGCATTATCAGCCTCGATGCGACCCCGGCCGAGAACATCACCGCGCTCGCCAAGCACAAGGGTGTGCCCGTCTCGGAAATGACCGCCTGCGTGCTCGACCGCCCGCGCCATGAAGAGATCATTGCCAGCCTGCGCGGCGTCGGCGCCCGTATCGCCCTGATCACCGACGGTGACGTCGCCGGCATCATCGCCACGACCGATCCGCAGACCGGCATAGATTTCTATGTCGGCTCCGGCGGCGCGCCCGAAGGCGTTCTCGCGGCAGCGGCCCTGAAATGCGTCGGCGGCCAGATGTATGCCCGTCTCGTCTTCCGCAATGATGACGAGAAAAAGCGTGCGACCCGCGTCGGCATCACCGATTTCGGCCGCACCTATTCGCTCAACGAGCTGGCGTCCGGCGAAACAGTGTTCTGTGCCACCGGCGTCACCAATGGCAGCCTGCTCGATGGCGTGAAGCACGGCACTGGCCGCGTCCACACCCACACGCTGGTCATGACCTCCACTGACGGCATGGTCCGTCACGTCCGTTCCGACCGTAAGGTCTGAGCACAGCACAGGCAGGTCACAGCCGCCGATTTCTAGGTTAGGATGAGCTTCCCGATTCTCTGAGAGGAAGCTCATCCCGCCATGGCCCAAGCTGCGCGCCAGACCAGTTCCCGTCTTTTCGAAGTGGACCAGTCCGCCACGGGCCGGTTCTGGACGCTCGCGGAGGCCGACGAGGCGCTTGTCCGGCGCCTTGCCCCCAGTGTCGGCGGGTCAGACCTCCTCGCCCGGCTCCTGGCTTCGCGCGGCGTCGATCCCGCCGAGGCTGCCAGCTACCTCGCTCCGACACTGCGCGACTATTTTCCGAACCCGTCCAGCTTTGCCGATATGGACAAGGCCGCGGACATCATCCTCGACGCCATACTTGAAAAAAAGCGCGTTACGGTCTTTGCCGACTATGATGTCGATGGTGGTACGTCCTCGGCAATTCTCGCCCGCTATTTCCGTGCCTGGGGGCAGGATCTCGGCCTCTACGTGCCGGACCGGCTTGAGGAGGGCTACGGACCGTCGCCCGCCGCCTTCCGTCACCTCAAGGACACCGGGTCCGACCTTGTCATCACCGTCGACTGCGGCGCCGCTGCGACGCTCGCCCTGAACGAGGCCGAGGCCATTGGTCTGCCGGTCGTTGTCATCGACCACCACCTCATGTCGGGCGAACATCCTCCCTCGGCGGCTCTCGTGAACCCCAACCGGCCCGACGATACGTCCGGCTGCGGCCACCTTGCTGCCGCTGGCGTCGTTTTCGTCTTCGTTGCCGCTCTCAATCGGCTGGCCCGCCAACGCGGCATCGCGCCGGATGGCGGCCTGCCGGACATCATGCCGTTTCTCGATCTCTGCGCCCTCGGCACCCTATGCGACATGGCTCCGCTGCACGGCGTCAATCGCGCCTTCGTGCGCCAGGGTCTCACCACCATGGCCCGCGACCAGAACCCGGGCCTTCGCGCGCTCGCGGACGTCGCCGGTATCGGCAAGACCGAAACCGTCTATCACGCCACCTTCATGCTGGGCCCGCGCCTCAATGCGGGCGGCCGGGTCGGTGACCCGTGGATCGCCGCCAGGCTCCTCGCCACCGATGACCGGCAGGAAGCCGTCGAACTCGCCGAACGCCTCCATGCGCTCAACGAGGAGCGCAAGGCTGTCGAGAGCGCCATCCTCGACCTCGCCATGGCGCAGGCCGAACAGGCGCTGGCACGCAATCCCGAGCGCGGCATCCTCATTGCCAGCGGCGAGGGCTGGCATCCCGGCGTCATCGGCATCGTCGCCGGGCGCCTCAAGGAGCGCTACCACCTGCCCAGCATCGTTATTGGCTGGGGGCAGGGGCTTGGCCCCGTGGCCAAGGGGTCTGGTCGCTCCGTGACGGGCGTGAATATCGGCGAGGCCATCACCATGGCCGCGCGCGAAGGCATCATACTCTCCGGTGGCGGGCATGCCATGGCGGGCGGCCTCAGCCTCGAGCCCGAACAGATCCCTGCTTTCGACGCATGGATGGTTGCGCACATGGCGCAATTCTCGGCCGAGCGCACGGCGGCGCTGGAACTCCGGATCGATGCCGTGCTGGCGCCGGGGGCCGCCAGTCCGGCCCTTGTCGACCAGGTTGCCCAGATCGGCCCGTTCGGCATCGGCTCACCTGAACCGGTGTTTGCGCTGCAATCTGTCCATGTCACGGGCGTTCGGCAGGTGGGCGTCAACCATGTCCGCTTCATCGCCGAAGACGCAGGCGGACGTCTCGAATGCATCGCCTGGCGCGCGGCCGACACGCCACTTGGTCAGGTTCTGACAAACGGAGCCCGCGTTCATCTCACCGGGAAACTCAAGGCAGACGAGTGGAATGGGCGCCGCCGGGTGCAGTTGGACGTGGCCGACGCAGCCGCCGACTGAACATTCTGCATAAGAGGATGCATCTCGGGTTGCCCTCACTAGAAACAGCCGCTATATCGCCACTTCTCAAAACCGGTGCGGTCCCTTCGTCTATCGGTTAGGACGTCAGGTTTTCAACCTGAAAAGAGGGGTTCGACTCCCCTAGGGACTGCCAGGTTTTTCTTCCCGCAATCAAAGGCTTGATCCGCGAAGCCCGAACTTTACGGCTTTTGGTGTGAAGATCGCGTGACAAGCGCGCTCTCACATTTTAGGTTACTTCCTTGGGGAATTTGGGTTGATGACGAGAGCTGTGGCAAAATCCGAATCAGACATGCCAGGTGCTGAGCCCGTGGTGCGCGTGATCGGCCGTGTGAAATGGTTCGACGGTGCCAAGGGCTATGGATTCATCGTTGCAGAATCCACATCCGACGCCTCGCTTGAGGGCGATGTCATGCTGCACGTTTCCTGTCTGCGCGATTATGGCGAGACCTATGCCGACGAAGACGCCCGCATTGTCTGCGATGCAGTCAAGCGCGAGCGCGGCTGGCAGACCGCCCATATCATCGAAATGGAGCGGCCGCGCGCCGCCGTCGCGCGCGAGACGGGCGAGGAGCCCGACTACACACCTGTGACGCTGAAATGGTTCAACCGGACGCGCGGATACGGCTTTGTGCATCGTGACGGTGTCGAGATCGACATCTTCGTGCACGCCGTGATCCTGAAAAAAGCGGGCTATGACGATATCGAACCGGGCACCCTCCTGGACGTCGTCATCGAGAACGGATCCAAGGGCGAACATGTCACGTTCGTAAAACCCGGCTGAGGGCTGGCCGCTGAGCAGCAAGAGCGCTTGCCGACCCCCGAATGCGCGGCTAAACCACATCGCATGACCCGATTAATCGCCAGCCTTTTCGCCGCCGCGTTTTTCCTTGTTCAGGGCGCCTTTGCCCAGCTGGAAACCAGCCCGCTCGTCATCGATACCGGTGACTCCGTCCATCGTTTCACGGTCGAACTGGCCGATGATGCCGACGAGATCCGCACCGGCATGATGAACCGCACGGAAATGGCGCCGAATGCCGGCATGTTGTTCGATTTCGGCCAGCCCCGCGAAGCCAGCATGTGGATGAAAAACACGCTGATCCCGCTGGACATGCTGTTTGTCGCGCCGGACGGCAAGGTGATTGCCATCGCCCGCAACGCCGTTCCCGGCTCGCTGCGCACGATCAGTCCCGGCGTTCCGGTCAAGGCCGTTCTCGAACTGAACGGCGGTCGCTGCGAAGCCCTCGGCATCGAGCCGGGTGATATCGTCCAGCACGCCCTGTTTGGAAACGTTGCCGAATGATCCGCAAGGCGTCATGAACCCGCCTCCACCGGGATTCGCGCCGACTCCGTCGCGCGGCAAGTTCACCTTGCATAACGGGCCCACGTACCGGGCCACGGGTGAAGGCGACATCCGCACCGGCATGTGGGTGCTCGACCGTCACTGCAACGGCATGGGTTTCCTGCATGGCGGCATGATTTCGGCTTTCTCCGACAGCGCCCTCGCCTGGGCCGTCTGGAGTTCCACCGGCCGCATGTCCGTCACCATCAAGCTGACCCTCGAATTCATGGACATCGTGCCCGAGGGCACATGGCTAGAAGCCCACCCCGAAGTCACTGCCGTGGATGGCGATCTCGTGCATGTCCGGGCCCGCCTCGTGAAAGCCAATGGCCATCTTGCGGCGCGGGCCGATGCCGTGTTTCGCTCCCTGCGGCGGCGCACCACATGAGGCAGGTTGGCGCGCGACAAAGCTGAGCGCGCACGCCAGCGCGAATTATGGTATCCGACTCAGGATGAATCATTCCTGGGGATATGACACCAATGGAATTTGACGCCCTTCTCCTGTCGCGAATCCAGTTCGCCTTCGTCATCGCCTTTCACATCATGTTCCCGGCCTTCACGATCGGGCTGGCGGCGTTTCTCGCCGTCTGCGAAGGCCTCTGGCTGAAAACCGGCAACGAGGTCTTCAAGCGCCTCTACCTGCATTGGGTGAAGATCTTCGCGCTCGCCTTCGCCATGGGCGTCGTCACCGGTGTGGCCATGAGCTACCAGTTCGGCACGAACTGGAGCGTCTTTTCGGAACTCACCGGCAGCATAATGGGACCGCTGCTCGGCTATGAGGTGCTCACCGCCTTCTTCCTCGAGGCGACATTCCTCGGTGTGATGCTGTTCGGCTGGAACAAGGTCGGTCGCAAGCTTCACTTCGTCGCCACCTGCGCCGTCGCTGTCGGCACGACCATATCGGCTTTCTGGATCCTGTCGGCCAATAGCTGGATGCAGACGCCCGACGGCTATGCCGTCGACCCCGTGACAGGTGCATTCTACGCAACCGACTGGATGAAGGTCGTCTTCACGCCCAGCTTCCCCACGCGCCTCGTCCACATGCTGCTCGCCGCTTACATCACCACGGCGGCCGTCGTCATGGCCGCCGGTGCCTGGCAGGTCATCAATGGCCGCATCACCACCCCGACGCGCTGGCAGATGCGCATGGCGGCCGGCACGCTCACCCTCCTGATGCCGCTGCAGATTATCGCTGGTCACCAGTCCGGCGAGGTCGCGCACCAATACCAGCCCGCCAAGATCGCCGCCGCCGAAGGCTGGTGCGAAAGCGCGCCTGTCCAGGGCACCATGCTGATTGCATGGCCCTCGGATACAGAATGCGGCCATACCGGCATCACAATCCCTGGCACCAGTCCCTACCTGTTCGCCAACGCGCCCAAGGGTGAAGACCTGAAAGGGCTCGATGCTTTCGCACCGGAAGACACGCCGCCGCTCTGGCTCGTCTTCTATGGCTTCCGCATCATGGTCGGCGCGGGACTTGTCATGCTCGGTATCGGTGTCTGGGGTTGCTTCCTCTGGTGGCGCGGCGGGCTCGACAAGAAGGGTCTGTTCCACTGGCTCGCGGTTCCCAGCGGCGCGCTCGGCTTCGTTGCCGTGATAACCGGCTGGATCGTCGCCGAAGTGGGCCGCCAGCCCTACACGGTCTACGGCGCGCTGCGCACGGTCGACAGCGTCTCGCCCGTCTCTACGGCGCAGGTCGCCACGTCACTGCTGGTTTTCATGGTCACCTATGCGATCATTTTCACCGCTGGCACCGTCTACATGGCGCGCATCGCCACGCGCGGCTTTGACGACGATCCGATGGGCAAGCCCACACGCGAACGGCGCGCGCCCGGCTCGCCCCTCGGCGCCGTCGACGATCCCGCCGAGACCGGCGAAGACATTGTAGCGGCGGACTAGGAGAGAACAGATGGCACTCGACCTTCCACTGATCTGGGGCTTCATTCTCGCTGTCGGGGTCTTCATGTATGTCCTGCTCGACGGCTTTGACCTCGGCATTGGCATGCTCACCTTCGTCGCCCGCAGCGATGAAGAGCGCAACATGATGACCGCCACGATCGAACCCGTCTGGGACGGCAACGAGACATGGCTCATCATCGGCGGGGGCGGGCTGTTTGCGGCGTTCCCCACGGCCTATGCCATCATCATGCCGGCCTTTTACCTGCCGGTCCTGATCATGCTGGCCGCGCTGATCTTCCGCGGTGTCGCCTTCGAATTCCGCCACAAGGCCGTGCGCCCGACGACGCAGAAATTCTGGAACGGTGCCTTCTTCGGCGGTTCCGCCATCGCCGCCCTGTCGCAGGGCCTGATGCTGGGCGGCATGATCCAGGGCATCACTGTCGAGGGCGGCGCCTTTGCGGGTGGTGCCTTTGACTGGCTGACGCCTTTCTCGGTGCTCGTCGGCATTTCCGTCATCATCGGCTACCTGATGCTCGGCGCCTGCTGGCTCGTGCTGAAGACGGAAGGCGAACTGTTCCAGCGCGCCCGCAAATGGGCTCGCACCGCGTTGGCCGGTGTCGCCATCTGCTTCCTCGCCGTCAGCCTTGCCACGCTCGCCATCGACCCTTCGGTCGGCGAACGCTGGGGATTCTCGATGACGCATATCGATTTTGCGCGGCTCCTGCCACTGTCACCGGTTCCGCTGGCGGGCATGTTCTTCTGCGCATGGCTCTGGCGTGACCTCTCGATGCCGACCGGCCAGGGGGATGCGCCGGACTGGCGGCCCTACCTGCTCGCCGTCGGCATCTTCCTCAGCGGCTATATCGGCCTCGGGCTCAGCCTCTACCCCTATATCGTTCCATTCGAGTTCACGATCTGGGAAGCGGCGGCTCGGGAAAATTCCCTGTCTTTCCTGCTGGTCGGAGCGGCAATCATGCTGCCAATCATCCTTCTGTATACGGCTTATGTCTACTCGCTCTTCTGGGGCAAGGTGAAGCCCGGCGATGGCTACCATGCCTGACCCCGTCTTCCGCCCGGCCGAACCTCTGCCGGACGGCGAACCAGAAGGCCCGCTCGGCAAACGCCTTGCCTGGTTCGTCGGTATCGCGCTCGTGTCCATGCTGGCTGTCGCGGCCGTCGCCTATGCCATGAGAGCACTGCTGTTCCTCTAAGAGCGCAGCACACGCCGATTGAGGGCGTGCCAATACTATCGATTGCCATTCTTGCCGCGCCGGACCAGTCTCTAGACAGCCAGCCAGGGTGAAGGGGACGCGTAGATGCCGAAACGGAACAGTGACACCGAAATCGCAGCATTTTTCGGAACGTCCACCAGCATTTTGCGAGGATTGCTTGCGGCAATGGTCGTCTGGACCATCGGGCAAGGAATCGCCACCGCCAAGGAAAAGACAGTCCCGTGGCCGACGACAGAATTTGTTGTCATCCTGGAAAGTCCCTATCTCAACGATCTGCAGCGCGCTGCCATTGCTGCCATAGGTGTTCTGGATAACCAGACCGGTCTCGTGGACGAGGCGATGCAGCCGCATATTGAGAAGATCGAGGCCTATCTCCACGAGGTCGCCCTCGAATACCAGCGCATGGATTTCAAACCACCAGCGCTTCCGATTGTTGACGGGCGTTATCAGGTTAATCTCTACCCCTTTGAATCTGGATATGGCGCGCCTGCACGTGTGAAATGCGAAAACCCGACTTTCTTGGAAATTGACCTGGATGCAGTCATCCAATGGGGAAAATGGGACGACCGTCTGTATGAGCATCTGGCGCATGAGCTCTTCCATGCCATTGTTGATTCCTATGATCATTGCGACATAGATATCAATCGGTTCTTCACGGAGGGGATCGCGGAGGCCATCGGCATCGATATGTCTTTCAAGCTGCGCGGACAGGAGCGACCGCGCGTTAACTACGATCGTTGGGGAGTCAGACGATACGATCTTCCGTTGCAACTTCCGAAAGACAAGAATGATGCATACAGAACACAATCGTTCTGGCGTTACCTGGGCGAGCATGTCGCGGCGAAGGCCCAGCAAAAGACTGCGAGCGTCAATGAAATTCCGGCTGACTACTCATATTTGCACACGATCATGCTGGCACCCCTGTCATCGGGAGACGACAAGGCAGTGCTGCGTTGGCTCGATACCGGCCTGAAAGCCGCAATCAACCAGCCGCTGGACCGTGAATACGCGTTCTTCCTGTCGACCTTCGCCGGATATGGTGAGGGACGTTACACAAGCACGACCCGGACGCCGGATGAGGTCAAGGCGCTGGCGCAGGATGAAATGTTCAACCAGTGCCAAACATTGTCTCTCGATGCACAACCGGCAGGCGTGTCCTCAAGCCTGAACATACTGCCTCTTGCGGGCGAATGCATCAGGATTGATGGGGGCGATGTCAACCGCCCGGAAGCCCTCACACTGGTCATCCAGATGGTTGCCGACTCCGCGCAGCAGCTACATCAGATTTGGCTCGGTGTGGCCGGGGATCAGAAAACATCGAAGCGCCTCGCGGCGGCGGGTATGACAGCAACAGGCAAGCACTATGCCCGTTGGCATGTTGACCTGCTGCCCGAGCAGGAGATGACGCTGATCGCCACAAATATAAATGCCACTCCGTGGAGTACGACCCCTTTCATCGGTGAGGTATCCATCTTCTCGACAACCGGACTGGCCAACAGCACGTTCGTCGGGCCGCTGCCATCTGCATCCACGCCGCCCGTGCCAAGCCGCACGGGTGATTCCAGAAACAAGCAAGCCGCTCGGAAGCTGACGTTCAATGGCCCATCAGCGACCCGGGTCGAGATTGATGCGATTGATCGCAACATCAACATCTCGTTGCACGCCACGCCCGACATCCTGAATGCTCTGTCGGGCATCAATGCAGAAGGGGGTGAGCTGGAGCATCTGATAACCAAGGGCGAGATATTGAATGAAACGCTAGCCGATATGAACAGCGCTTTCTCCAACCTGTCGGCCCTCGAAAAAAGCATGCCGGGAACAACGATCGACATCGGTGTTCCTTATTTCGACTATGGTTTCACCGGCACGCTCCCCGGCGCGCGCATCTCAACGAACAATTATGACGGCGGACATCTTTACGCTGTTGGTCCAAAAGACGCGCTGCCCGGCGGGCAGCGCGAATTCAAGCCGTCGGGAACCGTCACGATCATCCAGTATTCGCCGACCATCCTTGAGGGGCGTTTCGTCGCAAACTTCGCCGATCCCAACGCGTTGACGCCGAAGCAGATGCAGGAATCCCAGCCGACACTGGATATTGTCGGCACCATTAATGGCTATTTCCGCATTGCTGCGCCGTGGCAGGGCGACAACCGCTACGAACCGGACCTGTCCGTGCCGCCAATGGCAGACATGCGCTATGATCTGATGGCGCGGATGCCCGCCGGTCAGGAAGACCTCGTCGATGCTGTGCTGGAAGCGGCCGAGGAAGCGAGAAGGACGGGGCGTGACCCTGACCTTTCATCGATCGCCGCTTCGCACGGGACGGCGCGCGCCAACTGTGATTGTTCGTGCTCCGGAATGCAGAAGCTTGAAGCCATGGGTGAAGCGATCGACCAGGCCAGCCGCGCACCGACGCCAGCCGAACTGGCGATGGCAAAATGCGGCCTGACCTGCATGGCCGAATACCAGCGTTGCGAATAGAGCTCCGTCAACTCTATCGGGTCACGCCGTCGGCTTGAACAACCGCCGCGCGCCCATCCAGTCAGATACGGTCTTTACCGCTGCAGGCAACAGGTCGGGCCGCTCGATATAATAGTGATCGGCGTCCTTGATCGTCACCATCTGCTTGTCTTCCGAGCCGACGGCCTCGAACAGGCGCTGCGCATGGCTTGGCGTGCAGGCCAAGTCGGCTGAGTTGCTGATGACGAGCACAGGGCAGGAGACGCGTGAGGCATTGCCCGTGCCGTCCGCCCGGCTCTTGTCATAGCTCCACTGCGACAGCCATGAGCG
>NZ_JBBKXE010000031.1:0-14601 GCF_037969335.1 Hyphomonas sp.
TTCGCGCACTGCTCGATCGCCGTCAGCTGCGGCACGCCGACGCCCGCCACGATCCGCGTCGTACAGATCGAGCCTGGCCCGATCCCCACTTTCACGGCGTCCGCGCCGGCATCTATCAGCGCTTTTGTGGCTTCCGCCGTCGCCACGTTGCCAGCGATGATCTGCACCGCGTTCGACACTTTCTTCGCCCGGCGCACGGCGTCAGCCACGCTGATCGAATGGCCATGGGCCGTATCGATCACGACCGCATCAACGCCCGCCTCGATCAGCGCCATCGTGCGCGCGAACCCGGCATCGCCCACGGTCGAGGCGGCGGCCACGCGCAGGCGCCCGGCGGCGTCCTTGGCGGCGTTCGGGTTCACCGCGGCCTTGTCCATGTCCTTGACCGTCAGCAGGCCCAGGCACTTGCCGTCATTATCGACGATGACCAGGCGCTCAATGCGGTGCTTGTGCAGCAAGACCCGCGCCTCAGCCGGATCGGTGTCCATTTTCACCGTAACGACATTACGGGTCATGAGGCTCGCAATCGATTCGTTCAGGTCGTCGGCAAAGCGCGTGTCCCGATTGGTGATGATGCCGACAATCCTGCCGTCTGCTTCGACGACCGGAATGCCGGAGAAACCGGTCCGCGCCTTCAACTCGCGCAGGTCGCCCAGCGTCGCCGTCGGTGAAATCGTGATCGGGTTCATCACAACGCCGCTCTCGTATTTCTTCACCATGGCCACTTCGCCCGCCTGCTCTTCGATGGAGAGGTTGCGGTGGATCACGCCAATCCCGCCCGCCTGCGCCATCGCGATGGCAAGGCGCGCCTCGGTCACCGTGTCCATAGCGGCAGAGATCAGGGGAATATTCAGGCTGATGGACTTGGTCAGGAACGTCGAGACGTTCACATCAGCAGGTAAAACCTCGCTCGCGCCGGGCTGCAGCAGCACGTCGTCGAAAGTGATGGCTTGTCGGATTTTCATGTGGGGAGCTCCCTTTTTGGCCTAGTAAGGGAGTCGCGAGGGGTTGTGAAGCCCCCACTGCAAATTCCGCCTGCCGCACGACCACAAGTTCATGCCAAGCCGCATTGGACATGTATCAGGCCGGGAGAGGTTCCAACTGAAATCAACGTTCTCCGGGAGAAGAGCGCGGAAGAAACACTGCGACGCGGCCGAGGCGCACCTGCTGCCCGTCCAGCCAGGCTCAGTCGATGCAGAGAGACCCCTGGACGGTGCCATCATCGACCTCTGTCATACAACCGAACGCGCTATCCGTCGTCTGGCACACGCCATCCTCGGTTGGCTGGCCCGGTTCGTCATCGGAGTCCGGCGAGAGCAGGCAGCGGCCCAGGCAGTCTTCCGCCGACTTGCACGCCGCGCCTGCATCCGCATACGGTTGAACGCACTGGTCAAAGCCGAGCATGCCGCCCGGCCCCACTTTGCCCCCAGCCGCCTCGCAAGCCGCCCGTTCAACGCGCGTTGCCCGCTTGTCGTCGAACCGAATGGTCTCGTGCGAGGCAGGTACAGTCACGGCATCAGTGTCATTCGGCGTCGGCGCGGTCACGCAGGCTGCGAGTATCGCGGCGCTGGTGATCAGCGTGGCGAACGGTCGGATCATGTCGGAAACCGCTCAAAGGCCGGAATGCCGTCTGGAATGTGATGGAAGCTCTGCGCATCCGCCGTCTGCATGATCATCTGCGGCTGCCCGAAAAGGGTCGGGTCATCAAGCGATCCGATCTTCAGGATCACGGCGCCCGGCAATGCTTGTGACCGTGTCACGATATGCACGCCGCAGTCGGGACAGAATTCGCGTGTCACCGCGTTGGCCACATCCGATTTCGAGAAGCGCTTCGGCCTGCCCTTGGTGTATTTGAAACCGGTCTCGGGCATCGCCATGAAATCATTCGGCTGGCCACCGGTGAAATACTGGCATTCCCGGCAATGGCACTGGGCCTTCATGATCGGGTCGCCGTCCGCCTCATAGCGCACCGCTCCGCAATAACATCCGCCTGAAATCGACATATAGCTCTCCCTCAATACCTTTCCACACAGTGTGGAACCGCCCGTAGGAACTGGCAAGAAAGGATTTTCTGGAACGATCCGGCGAGTTTTGCATAGAACATGCAAGTGGTTCACACAGGAACAGGAATTCGAGCGCAAAACACATGGTTTCCGCACAAATGCCTCTGCGAACAATCATCGGCACGTCGACGAAATCGGTCGACGACGCGATTGAACGCGCGCTGGTTGTCGCACGGCACGAATATGGTGAACCGGACTGGTTCGAAGTGTCGAATACCCGCGGATTCATCAACAATGGCTGCGTGACCCACTATCAGGTGTCACTCGAACTCGGCTACGAGACATCGACTGATCCGGCTGAGTCCGACCAGTACCTGAATTCGGCCCAGTCGGCCCGTCGCCACCGCTATGTGAGCCCCGTGATCGATCGCCGCTTCTAGGCACTATCAGGGGCGGTTCAGCCCTTGAAGCCCTTTGCCACCACGAAGATTTCCGGGCTTCCGGCGCGGCTCGCGGGCGGCTTGATATGCTTAACCGTCGTGAAGTTCGCTTTCAGCAATTCCAGCACTTCCTTCGTTGTCCCACCCTGGAACACTTTCGAACAGAACGACCCGCCAGTTGCCAGGTGCTCGACGGCAAATGCCGCCGCCATTTCCACCAGCGCGACCGTACGCAAGTGATCGGTCTGTTTGTGCCCTGTCGTATTCGCCGCCATGTCCGACAGGACAAGATTGGGCTTGCCGGTGAGGCCCTTCATCATGCGCGCAACATCGTCGGGTTCATTGACATCGCCCTGCACGATATGTGCGCCTTCGACAGGATCGACAGGCAACAGGTCGATGCCGACCACTTCCAGCGCACCCTTGGCCACCGCGACCTGCAACCAGCCCCCGGGCGCGCAGCCCAGATCGACCACCCGGCAACCGCGCTTCAGGAGTTCGGCCTTGGCGTCGATTTCCAGCAGCTTGTAGGCCGCACGGGCCCGGAATCCCTCAAGCTTCGCCTTGCGCACATACGGATCCGACATCTGGCGCTCGAGCCATTGCTTCGAACTGTCTGACTTGGCGTGGTGCGCACGTATCTTGCGCTGGTCCATCTGCCGACCGGACGAACCTTCCTTGCCCGTCGGGCCTTTCCAGCGGCGCTTTTCTTCATCCGACATTGTTGGTGTCCTCTTGGCGCCCTGCGCCATCGTCCGGTCCACGCCGTCCGCGCCGCCCGCGGCGACGCGCCTTTGGCCTTTTCGGACCATACATCATCGACAATAGCAGCCCCTCGCGCAGGCCACGGTCCGCAACCCTCAGCCGTCCGGCCGGAAACGCTTCCCAAACGGCCTCGACAATCGCGCAGCCTGACAGCATCAGCCCCGCCCGCTCATCGCCAATCGTCGGCAGCTTCATCCGCCCTTCAAGCCCGACATCGCGCAGCAGCTGGATCGCGGCAGCGCTTTCATCGCGGCTGAGCCATGTCCCGTCCACCTTGTCGCGCCGGTAACGGTCGAGCTTCAGGTGAACCCCGGCGAGGCAGGTCACCGTGCCGGAGGTTCCGATCATATGGGCGTCATCGACGCCCATCGCATCGCGGACGGCATCAATCCCGTCCCATGTACTGATTGTCTGCCGGGCATGTTCGAGCATCAGCGGATAGGCTTCGACCTCGTCCAGGTGCTGGAACGCTTCAGAAAGCGTTACGACACCGAGCGGCAGGCTGGTCCAGCCGAGGATCGGCGCCTTCTCCAGCAGCCCCTTGAAACCATTGTCGCGCGCGGCTTCAGCGTTCACCCATGACAGTTCCGTCGACCCGCCGCCAATATCGACGACCAGGACAGACTTGGCCGATGGCTCGATCAGGTCGTGGCAGCCAATCGTCGCAAGGCGCGCCTCTTCATGGGCACCGATAATCTTGAATGTGAGGCCGGTTTCTTCATGCACGCGGCGAATGAACTCCGCCCCGTTCTCCGCCTTCCGGCAGGCTTCGGTGGCGATGCACCGCACGCGGCCTACGCCATGTTGCTTCAGTTTTTTCCGGATATTTTGCAGCGCATCGATCGCCCGTTCGATTGCGGCATCCGACAGCCGTCCCGTCTCGTGAAGGCCCTCACCCAGACGGGCAATCTGCGAATGGGAATCGACCACGCGAAAAGTCTTCCCGCGGGGCTCGGCGACCAGCAGGCGACAATTATTCGTTCCAAGGTCAACGGCCGCAAAAAGCGGTGCCGTCTTTCCATTGCGCGTGGCGCTCCGCTTGTTGCGGGCACCGGGCGCCTTTTTTTCAGCCATGGTGTGGCCCAAATTGATGACTTGAGGCATTGTTACCACAGGAGCTGGAAATGGCTAGTGGACGCAAGCACAACGGGTGGTTGAAAACCCTGTTTGGAATCCGCCGCCGGAATGCGGCACGGACGGCACTGGTATTGGACCAGAGAGTCGACACAAACCGCAGGTACAACGCCATATCCATGCATGTCGCCAAGTTCCAGATCGGCCAGGTCGTCCGCCACCGCATGTTTCCATTCAGGGGTGTAATATTCGACGTTGACCCCCAGTTCGGCAACACGGCGGAATGGTATGAATCCATTCCCGAAGAGGTGCGTCCCCGCAAGGACCAGCCGTTTTACCATCTCTTCGCGGAAAATGACCGCACCCATTATGTCGCCTATGTCTCCGAGCAGAACCTGCTGCCGGATGAATCCGAGACACCGCTCACCCACCCGGACATCCTCGAATGGTTCACCCTGACAGGGCGCGGAACCTATGAGCTCAAGAAGGGCGTCGCCAACTAGTCGTCGGCGAACGTCCGGTCATCAGGTCAGGTAGATCAGGTAGATCGCAAAACTTGTGACGAACCCGACAATCAGGTTCATCGGCAAGCCGATCTTCAGGAAATCCGAAAAGCGATAATTGCCCGCCGCGTGCACGATCGTGTTGGTCTGGTAACCGATGGGTGACGCGAAACTCGCGCTGGCGCCAAACATCACCGCGATGACCAGCGCCCGCGGCTCGATCCCCAATTGCGTGCCCAGTGCGATGACGAGCGGCGTCATGACGACAGCCACGGCAGCATTCGTCACGACCTCCGTCAGGAATGATGTCAGCAAGTACACCATCAGCACCAGACCGAAGGGCGACGCCGTCTGGAGAAGCGGTGTCAGGCCGTTCACAAGCATTTCAACGCTGCCCGTCGCCTCCAGTCCCTTCCCGACGATCAGCATCGCGACGATCAGCGCCAGAACGCTGGCATCCATCGCATCGAACGCGTCATTCAGGGTCAGGCAGCCGAAGGCGAGCACCGCACTGACGCCGATCAACGAGGTGAACACGAGCGGCACGCCGAGCGTGGCAGACGACAAGACGACCGCCGCCAGGATCAGAATGGCCAGCGGGCCGCGCCTGCGCCGGAACGGTTCCACTTCCAGCGTCTGGTCGACGACAAGTGCACCGGAGGCCGCCAGGTCTCTCAACTCGGCCTGCGACCCCTCCACGATCAGCCTGTCGCCTGCCTTCAACCGTGTGTCGGCCAGGTCAGGCCCCGGCGGGTTCCCAAACCGGGTCAGCCCCCGCACGGTGACGGCGTGGCGTGACAGATAGGTCAGCTCGGCAACGCGGCGCCCGATATTCGGATCGCTGGCCGTGACAGTCGCCTGCGCCCGGATTTCCGGTCCGGACTCGTTCTGGCGAAGTTTGATCCCGACGCGAAACAGGCCGGACTCGATCAGGGTCAGAAGCTCCTGCAGGTCGGCGCGCACGGTCACCCGGTCTCCGGCCTTCAGCAACTCATCCGGTGTTGACCCCGACCAGCGCCGGTTGCCGCGCGCCAGACCGATAATATGCAGGCCTTTCTTCGACAGCGCAGGGATTTCCGTAACAAGACGCCCGACCGCCTGCGACTCCTCTCGCACGAAAATGTCGGAGAGATAGGTCGAGCGATGACTGGTTTGCGTGGCGCGTCTGGTTTCGCGCGGCAACAGCATCCAGCCAAGCGCCAGCAAAGTCACCAGCCCCGTAGCGAAGGTTATCAACCCGATCGGTGAAATCTCGAAAATGCTGAACGCGCTCAGGCCGTAATCCTGCGCCACGCCAGCCACCAGCAGATTTGTCGACGTCCCGATCAGCGTGGTGGTCCCGGCGAGGATCGAGAGGTAGGACAGGGGTATCAGCAGCTTTTTCTCGGAAATCTTTAACCGTTCCGCCAGCTCGATCACAATCGGCAACAGGATCACGACCACCGCCGTATTGTTCACGAAGGCCGATGCTATCGAGACAGTCGCCCCCAGCAGGACAAGCGCACCAATCGCCGACCTGTCAGCCACCTGCAAAATCGACGAGGCGAGGGCATCCAGCACACCGGTCCGCTTGAGTGACGCCGCGAGGATGAACATGGCGCCAATCGTAATCGGCGCGCTATTGGAAAACGCCGACAAGGCGGTCGGTTCATCCAGGTATCCAAGCAGGAGGAACGCGCACGCCCCGATCAGCGCAATCGCGGCCGACGGCAAGCGCTCCATGAAGAAGCCGACGAACATCGCCGCCAGGATCCCGAACGAAATTTCCGCCGAGAATTCAGATAAGAACGCCGCCATTCAATCGCCCCTCAACCACACAGGTCGAGCACCAACGTGCTGCGCCCCAGCAGGTTGCCTGTCATCGGCGATTTGTTTTCAGGTCGTCGGCTGGTCGCCGCTGTCGGCCCTGCCGTTCATTCCGGCTTCGCGTTGGCGCGCTCAATGGCTGCTGTCGTCGACTGGCCATCGACCAGCGGCACGATATGCACCGTCCCGCCCCGCGCCAGCACGACATCGGCACCCACAATCGTCTCGATCGAATAGTCCCCGCCCTTGACCAGCAGGTCCGGCTGCAAGGCCTTGATCAGCGCCTCGGGCGTGTCCTCATCGAACACGACCACAGCATCCACCGCCGACAGGCCCGACAGGACCCGGGCGCGTGAGGATTCGTCATTCACGGGGCGATTGGGGCCCTTCAGCCGCTTCACCGACGCATCGGAGTTGAGCCCGACCACCAGCCGCCCACAGCGGGCCTTGGCCTCTTCCAGCACCCGCAAGTGCCCCGGATGGAGTATGTCGAAACAACCATTCGTGAAGCCGACAGTCAGGTTGGTATCGCGCCACACCTCAACCTGGTCGACCAGTGTCTCCAGCGGCACATGCGAGACGCCGCCATTGCGCAGGCCCATTTGCAGCGCTGTGTTCAACTCATTTGCCGACACCGTCGCCGTTCCGGACTTGCCCACCGCAATGCCCGATGCCGCGATGGCCAGTTCGACGGCCTCCGCCAGGCTGCCGCCGGCGGCCAGCCCGAGCGCCAGCGCCGCGATGCTCGTATCGCCCGCGCCGGACACATCATAAACTTCCCGCGCTTCGCCCGAACGGTGCATCACGGTTCCGTCCCGCTGCACGAAGGACATGCCCTTGGCGGCCCGCGTCACGACAATCGCCTTGGCCGGCAGCATCTCCATCGCCTTGGCCAGTGCTTCGCCTGCATCCCGGTCGGTTTCCACCGTCAGGCCGATCGCCTGACCGAGTTCCATCGCGTTTGGCTTCAGCAGGTCCACGTCGCCATAGCGGGCAAAGTCGAGCCCTTTCGGATCAGCGATCACCGGAATGCCATGCGCCCGTCCCGCTGCAATCGCCGCGGCAATGACGTTTTCGGTAATGGCGCCCTTGGCATAATCCGACAGGATAATCAGGCACGCATCCTTGGCCGCATCTTCCAGCGACATGACAATATCGGCCTCTGTCGTCAGGTCGATGGCACGCAGGTCCTCCGCATCGACGCGCAACAGCTGCTGGCCGCCCGCTACGAACCGCGTCTTCAGCGTCGTCGGCCGATCGCGCATCACGATGAGGTCAGCCTCCACGCCGTCAATATGTCCCAGCAACTCGGCGAGCTGGCGTCCTTCCGGGTCATCCCCCACAACCCCGATCAGCGCCGTACGCAGGCCCAGTGTCGACAGGTTCCGGCCGACATTCCCCGCCCCGCCGGGCATTGCAGCCTCGCGCGTGCGCCGCATGATCGGCACCGGGGCTTCCGGCGATATACGGGTCACCTGGCCATAGACGAACCGGTCGAGCATGACATCGCCGATACAGACAATGCGTTTGCCTGCAGCCGCAGCGATCAGGCCCAGGAGCGCAGACGTATCCATCAGCAGCTACCGCCGGCGTGCAGGGCGCGAACGCCAACCCGGTCGAATGATACGGGTTCGAATCTGAAACTCACGGCCATGTCGGCGACTCCCTTTGATCGACCGATATAGCCCTGCAAAGCCCGGCATGAAACCCATGGCAGCGACAACTGATCCAGATGCACGCCGACTTCCTCTGCCTTCACGCGTTTGCCCATGTTTACGCTGAGATCGACCTTGTCGGCACCGGCCAGCCTCAGCTTGACGATAAGTCCCAACCAGACAAACGTGCTCCAATGGTGAAGGCTGGAAGCGCAAGGCGGTGGCCGACGACCCTGTCACATAATCATAAGAGAATTAGGGACGATGAGTGTAGTTTTGGAATTTGACGAGAAGGCCGCACGGGCGGTTGAGGCGATGTACAAAACCCCGGATGTCGTGGCGCAGCGGGCGCATATTCTCGCGATGATGAACCCGCAGCCGGGCGAAGCTGTCCTCGACATCGGTGTGGGGCCGGGGCTTCTGGCTTACGATCTCGCGCGCATGGTTGGAGAGAAAGGGCGACTGGTCGGGGTCGATGTCAGCCAGGCGATGCTGACGATGACGCGCGCGCGGCTGGCAGACCTGTGTCAGGCAGAGGTCATTGAAGCGGATGCAACGGCGCTCGGGGTCGAGAGTGAAGCGTTCGATCTGGCTGTATCCACGCAAGTCTACGAATATGTTGCCGACATGACGACGGCGCTCGGCGAGTTGCGCCGGGTATTGCGGCCGGGCGGACGGGTGGTGATTGTTGATACCGACTGGGACAGTATCGTCTGGCACTCAACAGACCATGACCGGATGACCAGAGTACTGAAATGCTGGGACGCTCATCTGGTCGACCCGCATTTGCCGGCAACCCTGGGTGCCCAGCTGAGGAAGGCCGGTTTTGAGGTGCAGCGGTGCGAGATTATTCCGATGCTCAGTGCCTCTTACCAGCCCTACAGTTACGCTGCCGGGATCATGCGCAGTATCCATGGGTTTGTTCGGGCCAATGGCGAGCGTCACGGGCTATCAGCCGAGGACATCCAGGCCTGGCATGATGATCAGTTGCAGCTTATCGAGCAGGGCGGATTTTTCTTCAGCCTCAATCGATACGCGTTCGTTGCGCGTCGCTAGGTAGATGCACCGCTTTTGTGCAGTCAGCTTGCTGCGTTGCACAAACTGACTGATCCAGTAGCATTCCGGCTCCGTATGAGAAGCATAATCCCGCTTGTTCTCATCCGGAGCCGCCCCTGTCCCTGCCTGCCCCCGCCCTCGTCTGGTTTCGTGAAGACCTCCGGCTCGCTGACAATCCTGCGCTGCATGCAGCTGTCGCAACGGGCAAGCCACTCGTGCTCGTGTACATTCACGACGACGCCTCGCCGGGCCTGCGTCCCTTGGGCGGCGCCAGCCGGTGGTGGCTCGACAAGTCGCTCACCGCATTTGCGGCCCGGATCGCGGCTGCAGGCGGCCAGCTGACCCTGAGAGCCGGCGCCTCCGCCGACGTGCTGCCAGCCCTGATCGCAGAAACCGGCGCCGACAGCGTGTTCTGGAACCGCCGCTATGAGAAGGCCGAACGCGATTCTGATGGCGCAATCATGGAGACGCTCACGGCAAGCGGCGTCGCCGTAACCAGCTTCAATGGCCGTCTTCTCAACGAGCCCTGGCAAATCGAAACCGGCACAGGCGGCGACTACAAGGTCTTCACGCCCTATTGGAAAGCCGTGAAGGCCCAGTATCGCGCGCCAGACGCCCTGCCCGCGCCCACATCGCTTTCCGGACCAGACATCGCCTCCGACACCCTGTCCGACTGGAACCTGCACCCGACGCGTCCCGACTGGGCCGACGGCCTCGGCGACACCTGGACCCCGGGCGAAGCGGGCGCGATCGAGCGCCTGTCGGATTTCCTCGACGGCCCGGTCAACGCCTATGCCGAGGCCCGCAACCGGCCCGACATCGACACCGGCACGTCCCGCCTCTCACCCCACCTCCGCTTCGGCGAGATCGGCCCCGCACAGGTCTGGCGCGCAGTCCGGCACGGTGTGGATTCCGGCCGTATGGATGAAGCAGGTGCAATGACATTCCTGTCCGAAATCGGCTGGCGCGAATTCTCCTATTCCCTCCTGTTCCACAATCCGGACCTCGCCAGCGAAAACTACAATCCTGACTTCCGTCACATGCCCTGGCGCAGCGACCGGGTCGCCTATCGCGCCTGGTGTCGGGGCGAGACCGGCTATCCGATCGTTGATGCCGGCATGCGCCAGCTCTGGCAGACCGGCTTCATGCACAATCGTGTACGCATGATCGTGGCCTCCTTCCTCACCAAGCACCTCCTCCTGCCGTGGCAGATGGGCGAGGACTGGTTCTGGGACACGCTGGTCGATGCCGACCCGGCGGCCAATCCTGCCAGCTGGCAATGGACCGCTGGCAGCGGCGCTGACGCAGCCCCCTATTTCCGCGTCTTCAATCCGATCATCCAGGGCCGGAAATTCGATGCAACTGGTGCCTATGTCAGGCGTTGGTGTCCCGAACTTTCCGGACTTCCGGACAAATACCTCCATGCCCCGTGGGAGGCCGACGCCGCAACGCTTCACGCCGCCAACGTCTCTCTCGGCACGACCTATCCCGAGCCCCTCGTCGACCATCCGGCGGCCCGCCAGCGCGCCCTCGACGCCTACGCAACACTCAAGGACAGGCGGAACGCCGCATGAAACGTATCGCAATCATCGGGTCCGGCATTTCCGGCATCGGCGCCGCCTACGCGCTGAAGGACACAGCCGACGTGACCCTGTTCGAGGAACAGGATCGCCTAGGCGGCCACGCCTGCACGCACGTCTTCGATTATGACGGCCACGAGACCGCCGTCGATCTCGGCTTCATCGTCTACAATGGCCTCAACTATCCCAACCTGATCGGCCTGTTCGATGCCCTCGGCGTCGAAACGCAGGAATCCGACATGAGCTTTGCCGTATCCGACCGCGAGGGCTGGGAATGGGCCTCGACCGCCCGGGGCATCTTCGCCCAGAAACGCAACCTGTTCAGCCTCGACTTTCACCGCTTCTGGCGCACCATCCTGAAATTCAACGACCTTGCCCGCGCCGAACTCGCAGCCGGCCGGATCGAGGACACGACGCTGGGTGACTGGCTCGATTTTCACGGCTTCGACCAGTCCTTCCGCTGCAACTATATCCTGCCAATGGGCGCGGCCATCTGGTCCACGCCCGAAGTCGGCATGCTCGACTATCCGGCCCGCAGCTTCTTCCAGTTCTTCGAGAACCACCGCCTGATGCACAAGGAGCGCCCGCAATGGCGCACGGTCGCTGGCGGCAGCCAGTCATACGTGAACGCCGCCGCTGCTGAGCTGGGTGACCGTGTCCGCACCGGAACGCCGGCCATCCGCGTCTTCCCCTTCGGCAACAAGATCTCCGTTGTCACCGCCGACAACCGCTCCCACGTTTTCGACGACGTCATTCTCGCGACCCATTCGGATCAGGCGCTTCGCCTTGTCGAGAAAGGTTTCGAGGATCAATCCTTCCTCTTGCATTCGGTCCACTATCGTCCGAACACGATCTACCTGCACCGCGATCCGGACCTGATGCCCTCGCGCCGCGCGGCCTGGGCTAGCTGGAACGTCATCAAGCAGGACAATGGTGACATCTGCCTGTCCTATTGGATGAACCGCCTTCAGGGACTGGATGACAGCCGCCCGCTCTTCATCACGATGAATCCGGAAACGCCGCCGCGCCCGGATCTCACCTTCCACGAGTACGCCTTCGATCACCCCCAGTTCGACACCGCCGCCGAGGCTGCCGTGCGCGGACTGAAACGTATCCAGGGCCAGGACGGGCTCTGGATCGCTGGCGCATGGATGGGCCGGGGCTTCCACGAGGACGGCCTCAAATCCGGCCTTTCGGCCGCCCTCTCCCTTGGCGGCAGGGTCCCGTGGGACGCGAAAGGCGTGGACATCCACAGCCCGGCGCGCAAAACTCCGGTCATGGAAATTGCAGCAGAGGTGTCAGTTTGACGACTCCGGCGCTCAGTTTGTGGAAAGGCCAGACGGCACATGCGCGTTACGTGCCGTTCGAGCGGCGCTTTGCCTATAACGTCACCCTGATCGATATAGACATTGACCGCCTGGATGCCGCAGCGCGCCAGAGCCTTCTCTTCTCGGTCGACAAGCCCGGATTGTTCTCATTCCACCGCAAGGACCATGGCACCCGCACCGATGCGCCCTTGCGTCCGTGGGCAGAGCAGGTGCTGGCAAAAGCAGGCGTCTCACTGGACGGCGGCGCCATTCGCCTCGTCACCTTCCCGCGCCAGCTCTTCTACAAGTTCGCGCCCATCTCGCTCTGGTATGGCTACGGCCCGTCCGGTGACCTGCGCGGCATCATCTACGAAGTGAACAACACGTTCGGCGAAACCCATGCCTATGCCGCCGCTGTCTCGGGCAACCGGTCACAGCACGAAGCCGGCAAAGCTTTCCACGTCTCGCCCTTCTTCGACGTGACTGGCACCTATCGCTTCACCCTCCGCGCGCCCACCAATCGGCTCGCAATCGTGGTCGAGAGCCTCAATGACGGCGCCCGCCTCCACATGGCCAACATTACCGCCCGCCGCCATGCCGCCACAACCGGCGCCCTCCTCTCCCTCGCCCTTGCCACCCCCTTGGCAACCCTTGGCGTCACCCTTGCCATCCACTGGCAGGCCCTCAAAATCTGGCTTCGCGGCGCACGATATAGATCAAGGCCAAGCCTGCCTGCCGCGCCTATGACCGTTGCAGAACCAGTGGAGAAACGCCCGCCGACCCTTACGAAGGACGCCGCATGAGCCAGCCCATCGTTGCCACCGCCCAGTCCATCGGCAAGCTGAAACATGTGCCGACCATTTTCCGGCTCGGCGCGCTCGCGCTGTTGCGCACCCAGCGCGGCCAGCTCCTGTTCAGGCTGCCGGACGGGCGCGAACTCCTGTTCCAGCATGACGAACCTGGCCCGGAAGCCGAAATCGTCATTCACGATTACAGTTTCATCAAACGCGCCTTCGCCGCCGGAGATGTCGGGTTTGCCGAAGCCTATATGGACAGCCAGTGGTCGACACCGGACCTGACCGCTGTATTGCGATTCTTCTCAGCCAATTTCGAAGCCGCCGGCCAGCTTGCGCGTGGCGGCGCCATTGTCCGCTGGGCCAATCATGTCCGGCATTTTTTCAACCGCAACTCCAGGGCTGGCGCCCGCCGCAACATCATGGCCCACTATGATCTCGGCAATGATTTCTACAGCCAGTGGCTCGATCCCAGCATGACCTATTCGTCAGCCATGTTCGAAAGCCCAAACCAGTTGCTCCAGCAGGCCCAGCAGGCGAAGTACAAAGGCATCTGCGACCGGATCGACGCTGGCCCGTCAAGCCACATCCTCGAAATCGGCTGTGGCTGGGGCGGTTTTGCCGAATATGCTGCCAGGCACCGTGGCAGCAAGGTCACCTGCCTCACCATCTCGCCCTCCCAGCGCGATTATGCCCTCGCCCGGATGCAGCGCGAAGGCCTCTCCGAGCGCGTCGACATCCGCCTTGAGGACTATCGCGATCATGTCGGCGTCTATGATGGCGTCGCCTCCATCGAAATGTTCGAAGCGGTCGGTGAAGCCTACTGGCCGGGCTATTTCGCCAAGATTTTCGACAGCCTGAAACAGGGCGGCAAGGCGGCGCTCCAGATCATCACGATCGATGACAACCTGTTCGAGAGCTACCGCAAACGCGTCGATTTCATCCAGCGCTACATTTTCCCGGGTGGCATGCTACCCGGCGAGACAGCCCTCAAGGAACAGTTCACCAAGGCCGGCCTGCGCCATGATGGCGTCCATTATTTCGGCCAGGACTATGCGCGCACCTGCCACGAATGGTCCCGCACCTTCAATGATAAGTGGGACGAGATCGCCGAACTCGGCTTCGACGAGCCGTTCAAGCGCATGTGGAACTTCTACCTCTCCTATTGCGAAGCGGGCTTCTCCGACGGTCGCATCAATGTCGGCCAGTTCGAGGTGTCGAAAGCCTGACCTGTCGGACAGGCAGGGCTCTTTCCCCCGATGTCCCCGGCGAAAGCCGGGGTCTCATGCGGATTGGCGTGTAATCTCTCCGACCGCAAACACTCTGGTCCTATCATGGGCCCATGTCCTACCAGCCCTCCCGACTGATCCGCAGCATGGTCCTCTTCTCCTGGGACCAGACGGCCTATTTCGTCAGCGAATGGGTCAAGTCCCTCGGCCTGACCGGTTGCAATCCCTTCCTGCCGCGTCCCGAACGGGTCCGTCTCGCCGCTGCGCTCGCCCGTTTCGAACCGCTCGTGCGTCGGCTCCTGTTCATCATGGCCCTGGAAAAAGGCGCGCTGGCACCTCGGCGCGTGGCGGCGCCTGCATCGCGCAAGCCACCCCTTGCCGCGTCCAAC
>NZ_JBBKXE010000032.1:0-21457 GCF_037969335.1 Hyphomonas sp.
GCCCGTAGCTCAGTTGGTTAGAGCGGACCGCTCATAACGGTTTGGTCGCAGGTTCGAGTCCTGCCGGGCCCACTGGATAATCCGCATCAGCCCATGACCCGTATTTCTTCTTCGAAATAGGCAATGGTGGGCTTCAATCCCTCGTCCAGCTGAACAGTCGGTTCCCAACCCAGTTTGTCCCGCGCAATCGTGATATCGGGCTGGCGCTGCTTGGGGTCGTCCTGCGGCAGCGGACGGTGAACGAGTTGGGATTTGGATCCTGTCAGGTCGATAACCCGTTCGGCCAGTTGGCGGATCGTGAATTCGCCAGGGTTTCCGATGTTCACCGGTCCCACAAATTCCGGCCCTGTGCCCATCAGCGAAATCAAACCCGTCACAAGGTCTGACACGTAGCAGAAACTACGCGTTTGATTGCCGTCGCCGTAGAGCGTGATGTCTTCACCCTTCAGCGCCTGGACGATGAAGTTCGAGACGACCCGGCCATCGTTCGGATGCATGCGCGGGCCATAAGTGTTGAAGATGCGGGCAACTTTGATCTCGACCTTGTGTTGGCGGTAATAGTCGAAAAACAGAGTCTCGGCGCAGCGCTTGCCTTCATCGTAGCAGCTGCGCGGCCCGATCGGATTGACGTTGCCCCAATAGTCCTCGGTCTGCGGGTGGATCACCGGATCGCCATAGACTTCAGACGTCGAGGCCTGGAGGATTCGCGCCCGCGTGCGCTTGGCGAGGCCCAGCATGTTGATCGCACCATGGACGCTGGTCTTGGTGGTCTGGACGGGATCGAACTGGTAGTGAATCGGGCTGGCCGGACAAGCCAGATTGTAGATCTGGTCAACTTCCACAAAGAGCGGAAACGTCACGTCGTGACGCATCACCTCGAACTTCGGATTGTCCAGCAAATGGGCGACATTCGTACGACGCCCGGTGAAGAAATTGTCGACGCACAGGACTTCCGCCCCGGTTTCGAGCAGGCGTTCACACAGGAACGAGCCGATAAAACCGGCGCCGCCGGTAACGAGGATGCGAGGGACATAATGCATCACATCGGGGTGCGGGCTTTTTCCTGAACGGTCAAGAGGTCTCGGCGGCTGGCCCTAGAGGCCTGCCTTGCGCTTGTGAAAATAGGCGAGAGTTCCACGATGCAGAATATCGTCTCCCAGCGATATCTCGTGTGGCTCAAAGTCGGGCATTCCCTTCACGTCGGCATAAACGCTCCCGAAGTCCTTGTAGCAGGCCTCCAGCAGCGCCTCGAAACTGTCGATGACAAAATAAGTCTGCTGGAAATCGTCGATGATATACTTGGTTCGCATCACGCGCGGCAGGTCGAATGCGTTTCGGTTGGGGCTGTCCGCCTCGAGCGCAAACACCGTCTCGTTCGGACTTGAAAGAATGCCCGCACCATAGATGCGCAGGCCGCTAGCCTCGCGAATAAGGCCAAATTCCACCGTGTACCAGTAGAGTCGCGCCAGGTTGTGCAATTGGCCGAGCTGCATCGCGCGCTGGCCACCCTTGCCATAGGCTTCCATGAAATCGGCAAAGACCGGATTGGCCAGCATCGGCACATGACCGAAAATGTCGTGGAAAATGTCCGGCTCCTGCAAATAATCGAACTCGGCCTCCGGGCGGATGAATGCGCCAGCAGGAAAACGTCGGTTCGCGAGATGATTGAAGAACACCTCGTCGGGTACGAGTTCAGCCACCGGCACGATTCGCCAGCCCGTAATCGCCTCCAGACGGTCAGACAGGTTATCCATATCCGGAATACCAGAGGCCGAGAGTTCCAGCGTCGCCATGGCGTTTAGCGCTGTCTGGCAGGCCCGGCCCTTCGTCACGTCACGCTGGCGACGGAACAATCTGTCCCACCTGTCATGTTCCGCAGTGGAATACGATGCCCAGTCTTGGTCTATCGTGAAATCGGCTGCCCGCAGCGCGTCGGCATAGCGATTCTTTGGAGTACTTGTCGTATCAGTCATAATTGCGGATATCCGGCGCTTGTAGGGAGAGCGCTGAATCAGCACTCGACGGATAAATTATGCGCTATTTCGATCGGCGAATGAACCAGCCCGACCAAAAAGTAACAAATGAAACTTTTGACGTCCGCCGTTCTGGCTTACTCAGCCGCACGAATCACTCGCCGCTCGGAGGCCACCAACGTGGCTGGCTCAGGGTGATCGACATCGTCCTGAGCTGGCTTCGGATAGAAATAGGCCTCCTTCTGTGCCCGCGACAGGCGACGGTGCTCATTGTGTCCCCGGTACGTGCCCAGATACTGCATGAATCGGAAACCGATGATCTGCGGCAGGTACGTGAAGAAGGCATGCTGATTCCATGCCGCAGCAAGGTCGTGCAGACTGCCAGCAAGGAAATACCGCACCGCATCAATCCGCGTCACATGCACTTCCGGCATGATCGTGCGCAAGGTAAGCGCCTCGCGATAATAACGTCGACGCGTCTGACTGAGCGTTTCATCATGGATGTGCACCACTGGTGCGGAGGCTACATACCCGATTTTGCCGCCATCCGACACGATCTGGCGCGCCAGCACCATGTCCTCAAGGCCAGTGCATTCCTCGTCGAATCTGTAGCGTGCCCAGACATCGGCTCGAATTGCAGCATTCGCATTGTTGCAAAAGAAGCCTTCCTGAGGAATCCGATCAAAGCTCGGGAAATACTTCTCGAACAGGCGTTTCTCGGAAAAATTTGATCCCTCATCCCCGATCTGGCGGCCATAAGTATAATCGACCGCGCCATCGATCAGCGGCTGGATCAGGGCCTGCGTCCAGCCGTCATGGGTGGGAATGCAATGCGCCGATATGAAGACGATATACTTGCCAGAAGCAGCCTCGCAGCCCCAGTTTAACGAGCGCCCGAAGGTGAATTCCGATTTACCAATATGGCGGATATTGCAGCCATGTCGCTCGGCAATCGACAGTGTGGCATCGGTCGATCCGCTGTCGACCAGGATAATCTCGGACGTCAGACCATCGAGCTTTTGGGATTTGCACGCCATGAGCGCATCTTCGAACCAGCGCTCTTCGTTGAGCGCCCGGAACACTATACTCACGTCCACCATACACTTGATCCTTCAGCCATTCAGGCTGATTTCTACCCTTTGGGGGAAAACGCCCACCCTAACACGACGATTCTTTTCTTGCCTCGGGGAGAGGCTAACGCCCCGGAGACTCAGCCGTCAAATGAATATGCAGCGCGTGCCACAGATTTAAGGCAGACACTCTATGGAAGTCGCGTTGATAGAGGCAATGCCCGCCCGAGTTCCGTCAGGCCCGAAAATCGGCCGTGTCCGCACGATCTAGAAACCAGGCATAGGTCGACCGAAGGCCGGCATCCAGAGCGATGCGCGGTGCCCAGCCAAGGGCTGCGATCTTGTCGCCACTCATCAGTTTTCGCAGTGTGCCATCCGGGCGCGACGTGTCAAACGTCAGGTCGCCCTCAAAGCCCACGACGGCCATCACCTTTCGGGCCAGATCGGCAATTGTCAGGTCGGTCCCGGATCCGACATTTACGTGCTCGTCTCCGGAATAATGCTGCAGCAGAAACACCAGCGCGTCGGCGCAGTCATCGACATGCAGGAACTCGCGGCGCGGCGAGCCGGTGCCCCAGATTTCCATCGATCCTGCCCCTGCCTGTTTGGCATCGTGCGCTTTGCGCATCAGGGCGGGAATGACGTGCGAGTTCTCGAGATGGAAATTGTCCCCGGGGCCATAGAGATTTGTCGGCATACCCGAAATATAGTCCACGCAGTATTGACGCCTGTAGGCCTCGCACAGTTTCAGGCCCGCGATCTTGGCAATGGCGTACCATTCATTCGTCGGCTCGAGCGAACCGGTCAGCAATGCGTCTTCAGTGATCGGCTGTGGCGACAGCTTGGGATAAATGCAGGACGACCCGAGAAACAGCAGTTTCGACACTTCTGCCCGGAACGATGCTTCGATGACATTGGTCTCAATCACGAGGTTCTCATACAGGAAATCGGCCGGATAGGTCGCGTTCGCAACAATCCCGCCCACCTTGGCAGCCGCGAGCACGACCGCGTCCGGCTGTCGGTCGGCTATCCAGGCCTGCACGGCCGCCTGATCGAGCAGATTCAGCGCGTCGCGATCCGCAGTGAGAATCTCGCAATTCTCCTGCGCCAACCGCCGCACGACGGCCGAACCGGCCATTCCGCGATGCCCAGCGACGAATATCCGCTTGTTGTTCAGATCGAACATAAAACCTCTCAAATTCGGCCCTGACCAGAGACAGCCTTCTAGGATGCGTCGGGCCGGCTTGTGAAGACCCAGTACCGCTGCAGGAGAAACGACACCGCCACCATGCAGGGCACTGCCACGATATAGGCCTCGATGGCGGACAGGCCGAACTGCATGAACACATAGATCACGCTCGTGCCGACAACGTACTGGACGCCATAGGTGACGACGTATTTCAGGACGATCTGGTAGGAGGTCCGCGCCGCATGGTTGAACACGAAATACTTGCTGAGCAGGAATCCGCTGAGGATCGACGCAACGATCCCGGTCAGATTGCCTAGCCAGGCCGGCGTCAGCAGCCAGCGGACGGAGGCATAATAGACAACAAACGCAACGAACGTGTTGAACAGACCGGCCAGAACGTACCTAATCAGCAATGTATTTCTCTTTCACTAAACGGCGCGATACTGCTTTGGTCATCGGGTTCTGCGGCGGTTTCCCGCACTGGCGGTACCCTCCGGCATGCTGAGGGTGTCCAGACTTGCACTTCCTTTGGGTTGCGATACACGAGCCTTGTCCTGATCACAACAATGTCGAGCTTTGATGCCCAACGAACGCGTATCTTTCGTCTCACCGGTCTATAAATGCCGCGACTGCCTGATCAAGCTGGTTGAAGAGATCGAAACGGTCTGCGCGGAAATCGGCGTCGATTACGAGGTCATTCTGGTGGATGACAAATGTCCGCAGGGCTCGTGGGAAACCATCGTGGAACTTGCCGCGACCAATGACCGGGTCATAGGTGTGAAACTGTCGCGGAATTTCGGCCAGCACTCGGCCATCGAGGCCGGGCTGGCCCAGACAAAAGGTGACTGGGTCGTTGTGCTCGACTGCGACCTGCAGGACCAGCCGGCCAATGTCAAAGCCATGTGGGAGGTCGCACAGGCCGACGATGTCGACATCGTCCTGGCCAGGCGCGAGACGCGGACAGACGCGTTTCACCGCCGGGCCTTTTCCTTCCTGTTCTACAAGCTCCTGTCCTCACTAACCGGCACACGGATCAGCGCCGACATTGCCAATTTCGGCCTCTACCGCCGCCGCGTCATCGACGTGCTCAACAGCTGGCATGAAGAACAGAAATATTTCCCGGTAATGATTCAGTGGATGGGCTTCGAACAGCGTACAGTTACGGTGAAACACTCTGACCGCTTTGCCGGCAAGTCCGCCTACAATTTCAAAAGCCTTCTGGCCCTGGGCGCCAAGGTCGTCCTGTCTTTCTCGGACCGTCCGCTCTGGTTCATGTCCGCAATCGGCAGCGGCATCGCGGCCAGTGCCTTCCTCGTGACGCTTGTCGTTCTCATCCGCGCCTTGTTTGGTGACGTTGCCGTCGAGGGCTGGACCAGTCTGATGCTCTCGATCTGGTTTCTCGGGGGCGTCAACATCACGGCAGCGGGCCTGCTGGGCATCTATCTAGGCCGGACATTGAGAGAGGCCAAGGGTCGGCCAGGGTTCATCATCGCCCGAACCACGAAACCTGCAAAGGCGGACACTCGTGTTTGATCTGGAAAAGCAGCCTTTCACATGCGCAGGCGTGGGCCTCAAGGCAAACGAATACCTGCGCGATCTCAACGCGCTCGGTGTCCGGCCGACGCGGATGGTCAGCTACCGGCAGGCTACGGACCAGTTGTCATCATTCGACTCCCTCGCCGCCTTCTGCGCCGAAATATCGATTCCGCTGGAAGAAACCAGGCGTCCGTCCTTCGCGCCTGACGAACTCGTCTTCATGGTCGGCTGGCAATATCTCGTCAGGGACGCGAGCCAGAACGTCATTGTTTTTCACGACTCCCTGCTACCGAAGTATCGTGGTTTCGCACCGACTGTAACGGCCATGATCAATGGGGAAAGCCGTATCGGCGTGACGGCCCTGAAGCCGGTCAACGAGGTCGATGCCGGCCCGATCATCGGGCAAATCGAGACCGAGCTGCACTATCCGATGCTGATCGCTGAAGCGCTCCGCAAGCAGGCGCAATCCATGTCGAAACTCACCATCGAAATCCTTGGCGCCATCGTCAACGGCATGCCTGCGGGGGCTCCCCAGAACGAGGCGGAGGCCACCTATTCGCTCTGGCGGGATGGCGGGGACTACTGGATTGACTGGTCACAGTCCGCTGCCCGTATCGCCCGGATCGTAGATGCGGTCGGCCCGCCATATGAGGGCGCGCGCAGTCTTTATAACGGCGAGGAGATCATAATTCGCGCCGCGCAGGCATTGCCTGATCTCGTGTTTGAAATCCGCCAGCCCGGCAAGGTCTGGAAACTGGAAGACGGCGCGCCCGTGGTCGTTTGCGAACAGGGTTTGCTGAAGATCATTCACGCCGAAACACCCGCTGGCCAGAATGTCGCGTTTGACCGGCTGCGCAGCCGGTTCGCCGGGAAATCTCCGGAATATTGAGTTACTGAGCTTGTCTTTTTGGGCGGCTGCGGGATCAAAGCAGACGCCTGCCAGAATCGGAGAATTCCCTTGTCCGTCCCATCGATCCCCTTCAATCGGCCCGCCATTGTCGGCAAGGAACTAGACTATATTCAGGACGCCATCGACCGGCGCCAGCTTTCCGGCGACGGCTATTATACCGAGCAATGCCAGGCGTGGATCAACAGTACCGTGGGATGCCAAGCCTCGCTACTCACGCATTCCTGCACGGCCGCCCTCGAAATGGCCGTGATCCTCGCCGGTGTCGAGCCTGGCGATGAAGTCATCATGCCGAGCTATACCTTTGTCTCGACAGCCAATGCCGTCGTTCTGCGCGGCGGCGTTCCAGTCTTCATCGACATCCGTGACGACACGCTGAACATGGACGAAAATCTCGTTGAAGCCGCCATAACGTCAAGGACCAAGGCCATCATCACGGTCCACTACGCCGGCGTCGGTTCGGAAATGTCGGCACTTCGGAAAATTTCAGATGCCCACGGCCTGATCCTGATCGAGGACGCGGCTCAGGCACTAGGATCGACCTATGAAGGCAAGCAGCTCGGGTCGCTCGGGCATCTCGCCGCCGTGTCGTTCCATGAGACCAAGAACATCACCTGCGGCGAAGGCGGGGCGTTGCTCATCAACGATCCGGCGATGATCGAACGCGCTGAGATCATCCGCGAAAAAGGCACCAACCGGAAGCGCTTCTTCCGCGGCCAGGTCGACAAGTACACTTGGGTGGATATCGGCAGCTCATTCCTGCCCGGTGAACTCAACGCCGCTTTCCTCTTTGGCCAGCTTGAAAAAGTGCCTGAAGTCACCGCCCGGAGGCTGGCGGACTGGAACCATTATTACGAGACCTTTTCCGCCTTCGACACAGAAGGCCTGAGGCTGCCGATCATTCCGGCGAACTGCGAGCACAACGGACATTTATTCTACCTCTTGCTTCCTACCGAAGCAGACCGGTCCGCGTTCATCGCTCACATGAAAGCCAACGGCATCATGTCGCCCTTCCACTACGTGCCACTCCATTCCTCCCCCGGCGGCCAGCGCTTCGCCCGCGTGCACGGATCCATGGCGCTGACCGACAGCTTGTCTGAACGCCTTGTGCGCCTGCCGCTCTATTTCACGCTCGGACAGGACGTCGAACGTGTAGTAGATGTCGCATCTGACTTCATCGAGAATCTCTAGCTGGGAACTCGCGATGACTATTCCCAGAACTTACATTTTATGACCGGGAAAGGCTTTGCGCGATGGCGGAACTTTACAGGCACGCCAGCGACCCAAGAATGCTGCTCTACAGTTGCATCGTACCGCGCCAATAGAATAACTACCCGGAACAGTCAGAGTTACAGGGTGGCATTGTGAATCCAGACGACCAGCAAAAGCGCCCATGGCTATCCCCAACACTTCTGATGCTCGCAGCATTGGTAGCAAGCTTTCTGCTGCAGCTGGCGATCCAATGGAAGTTCGTCGTCTCGAATTTTATGATCTTGGACGATGTCATCTATGTACCGAGCTACCTGCACGGCGACTATAGTAGCGTGCCGACAAATTTCCTGCCTTACAAGCTACTTGAAGTCACATCGGCTTTCAAATCGGTTGTGCTCATCAAGTTGTTCTCGCTTTTAACGCTTGGCATGATCACTGCTGCCTACACTCTGATTTTGAATAGCATGACCAAGGACAGGGCTCTGGCCGCGCTGACCGCGCTGGCGTTCACGACCTATACTATCGCGCTTGAGCAGGGCTTCTTTGTTACAGGTTCGCATCCCAGTCTGGGAATGGTCTTCGCTCTTGGCTCTCTCGTCGTTTTTATAAGGTCGGTATCAAGTAGAGGCAGCGCCAGTACGAGACTGATATTCGCATCTACACTGCTCGCCCTGTTGGCATCGGTCTCGTCACCGACGACGCTACTCATGCTGTTCGCGCCGCCCCTTTGGGTGATCATTGTCTTCCTGTTTCAACGCAACTTGCGAAACCTCATATTGGGTCTGGTACTCACCATATGGCCTGTAATCCTTCGCGCCATCGCCGGAAACAACAGCTTCCACTACGCAAAGGCGGAGGGGTGGACCGAACTCACATTGGACAACTTTGTCCAAAACATCGGCAATGCCCTGACCGCTACTTTCGTTGCGCCCTTGTCCGGCGCCTTGCTTGTGGCCGGGCTCTATATTGGACTGTTCGCCCTGCTCGCCGCTTTCCTTATATTCGGTCTTATGCGGCTCAAACGCGCAGGATCAATTAAACTTATGGAGAACGTGACACCAAACAACCTTTTAATCCTGATGGCCTGCGCCCTTCTAGCAGCTATTCTCGTGCTGGGACCGTCGCTCGTCGTTACGGCCTACCATCCGCGATATGCTTGGCCTGCCTACTTGTTCGGTGGAATCCTTCTGGCCGCGCCACTCGTCTGGTTGTCTCGGCATTCTGGCAAGTCACGGCGGCTAGTCGTAGCGATGCTGGTTTGCTTCATTGCCCTCAACACGATCTCGTCGATGCAGCGCCGTGACACCGAATTCCTGCCTTACCTGAAGGCGCACCGGATCATCGCGCCCCTGACGCACGACGCGGCCCCGGCATGGCCCGCTAATGCACAGGTTGTCATGTTATTGCCCAGAGGCTTATCTTCTCCCAGCCAGGGCAACAATCATTGGAGCACAGGCTATCTCCGGCTGCTGTCGAACCAACCGGACATCCTTGCGCTCATTGGCCCGGACTTCCGATTATCGCAGGACCCTTTTGTCGAGGAGTGGAGCCGCAACGGATCAGACTATTGGTCAAACAAGGACGGACGCCTGTCGCGCGATCGCATGAAGGGACTGGAGCCTGACCGGCCGACCTACGCATACCGCTACAATGCCGTCACGGGCGCGATGGAGCCTGTCAGGCTTGCTTTCCAGGACCCGTCCGGAGCCAGATTCATCCTTGCGCCGGGCCAGTCGCTGGACACAACTCAAGCCTTCACGCCTGCCGCCTGCGCTGCAGCCGGGTCAATCTTCAATTGGCCGGTCACCCAACACCTGGAGGGCATGGGAACACCCTGGAGAGCCGAGGGATTGCCTTGGGCGGTGACAGAGCATCTCACATTCAACAGTGCCGGAGCACCTGAGCTCGACACACCCGTCAATATCAAGTCGGCAATCGCTGTGCGGCTCACGCTCGTCCTCTCGCCCGACCACATGATCAGTGAGGACGAGCCCACGTCCGCGACCTTCCCGCCAATGCCACTGCGCTCGCCGGCCATCAACATCTACCACAAGGCCAGCGGCTTCCACGTCACGTCGACAGGCATTCCGTCGATCGTCTCTGGCAATCCTTCGGACAAAATCCGGCTTGTCGGTGTGGAGGGCTGCTTCTATCAGGCCGAAATCGGCGGCGAGATATATCCGCTCGAAATCCGCTCGCTCAACGGGGATTGGACCCTCGGTCGCGGCTTCAAGGAGCGCTTCTGGCAGGGCCGCATCGACTGGACGCTGGAAACGGCGCCGCAATAAGCGCCGGAACTAGGCGGAGCGGTCCTTGCGCCACTTTTCCCGCGCGACGAGTTCGAGGTCGGCCTGCACCATTTCCTTGACCAGTTCGTGGAATTTCGTCGTGTGGACCCAGCCGAGCTTCTCGCGCGCCTTGGTGGGATCTCCGATCAAGAGGTCAACCTCCGTCGGTCGGAAATAGCGCGGATCGATCTTCACCAGCGCCTCGCCCGACTTGGCGTCAGAGCCGACCTCGTCCACGCCCTCTCCCTGCCAGTTGATCTTGCGACCAACTTCCGCGAAGGCGAGCTCGACGAATTCCCGCACAGAATGCGTCTCACCCGTTGCCAGCACCCAGTCTTCCGCAGTGTCATGCTGCACGATGCGCCACATGCCCTCGACATAGTCACGCGCATGGCCCCAGTCGCGCTTTGCATCGAGATTGCCGAGGAATAGAGTGTGTTGCAGATCATTATTGATCGCAGCCACCCCGCGGGTGATTTTGCGCGTCACGAACGTCTCGCCGCGGGTCGGGCCTTCATGATTGAACAGGATACCATTGGTGGCATGGATGCCATAGGCTTCCCGGTAGTTGACCGTGATCCAATAGGCGTAGAGCTTTGCGGCGGCATACGGACTGCGGGGATAGAAGGACGTCGTTTCGGACTGCGGCACTTCCTGTACTTTGCCATACAGCTCGGACGTCGATGCTTGATAGAAGCGCACTGCGTTATCCAGCCCGAGAATACGGATCGCTTCCAGCAGGCGCAGTGTGCCCAGGGCGTCAGCATTTCCAGTATATTCCGGCGTCTCGAAGCTCACCTGAACGTGGCTCTGGGCGGCAAGGTTATAAATTTCGTCGGGCTTGGTTTCCTGCACCAGACGAATCAGGTTCGTGGAATCCGTCATGTCGCCATAATGAAGGAAAAATCGCGTGTCGCTTTCATGCGGATCGACGTAAAGTTGATCGATACGGGCCGTGTTGAACGATGATGACCGGCGCTTTACGCCATGAACGACATACCCCTTGTCGAGAAGAAGTTGGGCGAGATACGCACCGTCCTGCCCTGTTACACCGGTAATAAGTGCTGTTCTGGTTGACATCCGAGTTCCGTCTCTGCTTTAGGTCCGCTAGTCGAACGGCTTATGGCCCATAGTCTTTGGCAAACGCAAGTTAAGCCTTGTTGGCCACGGTCAGACCTTGTTGTCGCGCGAGCCATTTACGAAACAGATCGACTGTGGAGGTTGAAAGTCTTGTTTGATTTTATTCGGAAACCTGAGATCTGGCGTGCCATGGACGCCGGGTTTATGGCCGAGATACCCGGCAAGCTAAGCTTCCAGCTAAAGACCATGCAGGACTTAGCTGTCTACGCACACTTACGAGACTACAAGGATATGGACATTGCCGAAATCGGCGGCGGCGATTCGCGCATCCTGCCTCAGCTCGCCAAGTCAAACCGCTGCTTTAACATCGAGCCTTTCGAAGGCGCCGACAACGGCCCGAAGAGCGAGGTCAAGATTGCCGGCGTGGAGAACATCCGGACAACCGTTGGGCGTTTTGACCCTGTCCTGAAGGACGCCTCTTTCGATGTGGTTTTCTCTGTTTCGGTCGTGGAACACGTCGTTGACCCTGAGTTTCCGGCCTTTCTCGAGGACAACATCCGCATCCTCAAGCCGGGCGGCGTGATGTATCACGCTATTGACATGTACCTCTCGGATTCGCCTACTGATTTCTGGCGAAACCGCTTTGACATGTACCGCAAGGCCGTGACTGAACGAGACGATCTGGAGCCTGTTGGTCTCATTGGGGCAGCACAGCCTGCATTCACACCTGACATGGCCTCCAATCCCGATCAGATCATGTACGGCTGGAAGACGATCTCACCCAGCCTGAATGACCTGCGCCAGATTGCTCAAAGCGTTTCCCTCCTTATTGGTGCCAAGCGCCGTTAGTCTTAAAAGTGCTGCGTATGTTTTATCTTTTCCACCACATCCCGAAAACTGCGGGAACATCCGTCCGGGTTGCCCTGTCCAAGATGTTTCAGGTTCACGAAGATTATCACAAGAACATCTCCCGCGAGGAAATGGAACGGTATGTTAAAGACCGGATAAACCTTTCCGAGCTTACAGAACGTGACATTCTTTGCGGTCATTGGAACATTATCGGCGGCCGCCTGTGGGAAAAGTATCCGGAAATCGATGATGTCCCTGTCAGGAAAATCGCCTTCTTCCGCCCTCCGCTTGATACGGCGCTATCAGGCGTGCGGTTCAACGTCCGGAATGGCCATATCTCTGACCAGAGAGCCAACGAAATGCTGTTGAAGCGTGTCAACTATTTCGCCACGACGCTCGGATGTGACAGCGAGAACTATCGGCAGCGAATCGATTCCTACTGGCATGTCGGCCTGACCAGCCGGGTGCAGGATTCAATGGACTTCATTGCTGACACGATCTCGGCAGACCGCGTGAAAGTTGCCCGCCGCAATGTCACTGATCCCGCGTCGGTGCAGTTTTCGGATGCGGCCATCGCCGAATTCAAGGAACGGTCAAAATTTGATCAGGAAATCTATGACTATGCGGCCTCCGTGGCCAACACGGCCTACGATGCCATTCGCCAGAGTGCGGTAGAAAATCAATAAAAAATCGCGTCGTCGCCAGAATGCGACATTGGGAATTGCAGTATGTTGCTTACTATCGCGATACCGGCTTACGGACGCCCCGGCCCGCTGAGACAAGCCTTGGACAGCTTCATCTCGCAAATCGCAGGCAAGCATGCAGCCGATGTCGAGATCATTGTTGCCGACGATGCCTCACCTGACGATTCCCTGGCCTTCGTGGCCGACCTGGCAAAACAGCATGCCTTCATCAAATATGTCCGCTATCCGCAGAATGTCGGCCTTGAGCGTAATCTGATCGAATGCGCCACCGCTGCGACCGGCGAGTACCTGTGGATATTCGGCGACGATGACTTCCTCGAACCCGACGATGCGATGGACGATATCCTCACACGGCTGCGGTCCGGGCGCCACGACATGCTCGTGCTCAATCGCACCCGTCGTTCGAGTGACCTCTCAGAGATTATTACCGACAATTGGATGCGCCTGGACGGCAAGGATCGCAGCTTTGCCAGCCTGAATGCCTTCTGTCTCGAATTCGGATTCATCAGTGTGATCGGGTTCATTTCTGTGAACATCTTCCGCCGCGCGCCATTCCAGGCCGTCGACACGACGCGCTTCTACGGCACGATGTATCCACAGCTTGGCGCTATGCTGGAAGCGTTCCATGATCGCCCCGTGGGGCTCGTCGCCCGGCCAACCGTGTGCCATCGCACGCAAACGGCGGCCGAAAAGCGCGCGACCCTCGGCAAGAAAGCCTCTGAAGCCGACTTCATGGCGGATTCTAACCGCCGCAATGCCATCTATTTCAGCCATCCCTATGTCGCCATGCTCGATCGCCTTGTTCAAATCGGAGCGTTCACGCCCAAGGACGTGACCCGCATCCCAGAGAATACAGTAGTCAATGGCTTGCTGGTCGACTTCTTGATCGATTGCGTGGACAAGAGTCGCCTTTATCCCGACAAGTTCACGGCGAACGACTGGAATACCACAGAAACATTCTTCAAGCGGTTGCCGCTGTCGAACACACAATGCGCGACGCTTACTGAGATATTTGGCGCAACACCAGTCGGCCAGACCACTGAGCGTCGGAAACAGACGACAGGAAAACACACGATGCTGACAATATCCGTAGTGTCGCCGAGCTACAATCAGGCCGAATTTCTGGATGAATGCCTGTCATCCGTGCGAGACCAGACCTACAAGCCGATCGAACATTTCGTGTTTGATCCCGGCTCGACAGACGGCAGCCGCGACATCGCCCGTAAATACAAGACGGTGACCTTGTTCGAAGAGCCGGACGATGGACAGTCAGACGCGCTGAACAAAGGGTTCGCGCGAGCCAAAGGCGATATCATCGCCTGGCTGAATTCCGACGATGTCTTCGCTTCGCCGGATGTATTCCAGAAAGTGATCGACCGCTTCAACGCCCCTGATGCACCCGACATTGTCTACGGCAAGGGTATCTATATCAACGAGACCGGTGACACGCTGCGCGACGTCTACATCAACAAGAACCCGGAAACGCTTCCGTGGCGCCTGCAGCAGGAAGACGGTATCCTGCAGCCTGCCCTGTTCATGCGCCGCAGCGTGATCGAGGATGTCGGCGAGCTGACCGGGTCGCGCCACTATTGCATGGACTATGAATACTGGATCCGCTGTGTCGCGGCCGGCAAGACATTTGCTTATGTGGACGAGAATTTCGCCCTGGCGCGCTACCACAACAATAACAAGACCTATGGCCAGCGCGGCAACAGTTATGCCGAAGTCTGCGACATGCTCGTCACCCATTTCGGCTATGCCAATCATATCTGGCTGCGCCGCTATGCCGAATTCCTCAGCGACGGATTCGACGGTGTACTGGCACACGGGCAAAATTCCGACATTGCCGACACAGCCATACTGGACGGCATATATCGCAAGCTGCTGACGGACTATAATGGCAGCAAGATGGTGCTGGACCAGCTCGCCGCAAATGCATCTGCCAAGGGCTATGGCGACACTTTGCGCGAGATGCAGCGCCTCGGGATCGGACCATCCGTGCCGTGCACGGAAGCTCCACTCGACATGGTTTCGAAGCGGGGCCAGTCACTCTACACCGTCGGACCACGTCGCTGGGCCTTTGATGCCGACTGGAAACAACGGGAACTCGAAAAGGCGCATGCCTATATCCGCGAGCAGGCCAATAACCGGCAATCGGATGTGTGCGTCATTGTCGGCAACGGCCCCAGTCTGAAGAAATCCAACCTGGACCTTCTGGCCGGCCATGACGTGATCATTTCCAACAACGCCTTTCTCGACAAGCGGCTGAAGGAACTGGCCACCTATTACACGGTCGTGAATTATCTTGTCGCCGAACAGAGTGCCCACAACATCAACCGTCTCGAAGGGCTGTCGAAGATACTGCCCTACTGGACGGGCTATTGCCTGAATCCGGGTGAAGACACCCATTTCATTGAGGCGGTGGGTCATGCGGAATTCTCGAAAGACATCTTCAAGAACGCATCCTGGCGTCATACCGTCACCTTCTTCAACATGCACATCGCCTTCGGTCTTGGCTACAAACGGGCGGTGCTGATCGGGTTCGACCATTCCTACAAGCAGCAGGCGGGCGTGAAGGAAGGCGATGTCATCATCAGCAATGAGCGCGACGAGAACCATTTCGACAGCAGCTATTTCCAGGGCAAGAAATGGCAGGCTGCGGATGTCGGCATGATGGAGCAGATGTACCTGCTCGCCAAGAAGGCCTATGAAGAAGAAGGACGTGATCTGATCAACGCGACGGAAGGTGGCGCGCTGGAAGTTCTTCCGCGCATGGGCCTGGCGGATGCACTGGCTATGAAGCCCGTTTCCGAAAAGGCCAGTCTCGATGCCGAAGCAGGCGCCCGGTTTTCGATGGCCAAACACATTCGCAAAATCCCCCGGGACGGTCATGCGCAAGTCGATGAAACCGCGGTCGTGGCACGCTTGCTGGCCGCCCGGAGAGGCAAGGACCATATAATGGTCGATGTCGGCGCCCATGTCGGCACATCGGCACAATGTTTTCACGACCTTGGCTGGTCGATCCATTGTTTCGAGCCAGATGCCAAGAATCGCGCCCAGCTTACCGAACGCTTCAAAACGGCAAAAAACGTGCGTATCGATACCCGTGCCGTCAGCAACGTCGCGGCAAACGACGTCAACTTCTTCACGTCACCGCAAAGCACGGGCATTTCAGGCCTGCACGCCTTCCACGAGACGCATGCAATCTCAGACTCTGTCGATGTCACGACTGTGTCCGACATTGTTACCGACCGGAATCTTTCGCGCATCGACTTCCTCAAAATCGACGTTGAAGGCTTCGACTTCAATGTCCTGAAAGGCGTGCCCTGGGACCGCCTGAAGCCCGATGTTGTCGAATGCGAATTCGAGGACGCCAAGACCCTGAAGCTTGGTCACAACTGGAAAGACGTTGCCGAATTCCTGCGGAAGCTGGACTATACGGTCTATATCAGCGAATGGCATCCCATCATCCGTTATGGTATCGCTCACGACTGGTATCGCGTCGCACCTTACCAGGACCACGAAATGCCGGACGACGCCTGGGGTAATATCCTCGCGTTCCAGAAGGACCCGGGATACCCGGCCGTTATCAACGCATTCGACGAGCTCATGGAATTTCGGACTTCGCCTCCAGAGAGCCGCCCAAAAACATCCGCCAACGGCAAAGGTGCCGTCGCGAAGCAAAATTTCCCCACTCGGCCCAAGAAGCCAAAACTCAAATCGGTCAGCCAAATGACTGCAGAAAGCAGAGCTTCAATGTTGAAACAGATGCCTGACACTTCCCTTCCGATCGTGAACGCCGGTCCGCAGAAATCGCGATGGTACGTGGACGTCGCCTACCGCATTCACCGCATGTCTCCGCGACTTTACAATCTTGTACGCTTCCTGCGCCGTGCGGCGCTGCATGCCGTATCACGGCCGATGCTGGCGCTCCCGTTGGCAGTGCTTGGAATCGCCATCCTGTACACGGCGTTTAACTCCGATGTGGCATCCTACCGGCCATGGATATTCTCTGGACTTGCAATCGGCGTCCTTTCCGCCCTGCTGGCCTATGTAGCATTCCGCTCACAAGCGCACGCCGAAGCCCTGCACCGGGAAGTCGGCGCTCTTCGTAGTGACATCACAACCCGCCCATCTACCGTGCGCGTCGGTAATCTTGTCCGCAAAGCGATTGCCGAAAGGGTGGCGCAGCCCCTGTCACAGATTGAGGGTGCACTCCTGACCAGTGAAGACCGCACGACTTTGATTGAGCGGTCGGCCAGGTCCGCCCGGCGCGTCGCCCGTGACAACTTGCGCAAAATCGACACACTCGAAGCGAGCAACAGCGCATTAAAGGCAAGGATCGCACGGCTTGAGACATTGCTCGGCCCGAACGGTCAGATTGAGACCGTCCGCAAGGAAGTAGCTGACAAGTTCAAGACCGCCGAAACTTCCTTCAAGTCTGTTGAGGGCAAATTGGCCACGCTCGACAAATGGGCGCAGTTCGACAATGCAACCTGGTACCAGCATTTCAACCGGCGGCTCAGCAATGAACAGATCGTCATGCTTGAAACCGAGTGGCGCAAACGCCTCTCCGTGCCGATCAGCCGCGCTGTCCTCGGATACATGGCCAACCGTGCATGTGAGATCGAGCGCCAGCTCGACGGTCGCCTTGCCACGTCGATCGAAGACATCCTCCTGCGCACGCTCGTCGCCCGCGCCGTGAAGGGGCCAAAGATCGAGGTCCTCGAGATCGGCACACTGTTCGGCGTCGGCGCTGGCGTGATGTTCGATGCCCTCGTCAATCACTACGAAGACGTACATTTCACGCTGCTGGACCCGCTCGAAGGATATTACAATGCCAATCAGGCTGACATCCTGACAGGCCAGCGCGTCGACGAGCGCACACTTCGGCGCAACCTTCAGCGCGCTGGCATGACCGAGGACCAGTTCACGCTCATCAAGAAGCTCAGCACCGACACAGACGCGATCAAGGCGGCAAGCGAGCGCCAATACGACCTTCTCGTAATCGACGCAGATCATTCCTATGCTGGCGTGAAGGCAGACTTCGAGAACTATGCACGGCGTGTAAAACTGGGCGGTTACATCATCTTTGACGACTACGGCTCAGCGGACTGGCCGGATGTTCAGGAATACGTCGACTCAGAAATCGGGTCTGTCGACTTCATTGCCCGCGTCGGCGCAACCTGGCGCACTTGTGTCTACCGCGTCGTCAAGAACCCGGACGCTTAGGCTCCAGACACTTCGTCGCCGCCGTCAGATACAGAATCAGCCTGCGCCTGACGGCGCCGACACCCGCGCATCGGCGCGACGCCGAACTTCACCCCAGAGCTCGAAATCGCCTGCGAACACTTCGCGGATGCGGGCGCGTTCTTCGTCGGACGGCTCGAATTCCCCCTTGGCGGTGTTCAGCTGCCAGATCTCGGCCGCTTCAGGGCCAAGCACCGATTGCAGGAAGGCATCGAGTTCTGTCTGGTCTCCGATTGGGAAATCGGGAATGGACCCATCATCCCGCTGAAGGAAATAGCGCTGCGAGGCAATCTCGCGCTCGTGCTCGTTTCCCGACATAAAATCCAGCCATGGCAACAGACCCGGCTTGGCCGGCGCATGCCCGCGGCGGTCCGGATCCCGCGCCAGATGGCGCCATAGCGAAATGGTTCGCGCCTCAGGCTCGCGCATGACGCTGAAATAGGTGGCTGACGGCCCGAACAGTTTCAGCAGCTGTGTGTAGGGCATGTGTGCGCCGACTGCCTTGTAGACCGACAGATCCTCCGCGCTCATCGTACGCAGAGCGGCCGTCTCGGGCGGCTTGCCCGCATGTAGTACGTTCCGCTTGTTCAGGGTGCGGCGCAGGACGTTCATGACGGCAGAACCCGCTGTTTTCGGAATATGGATAAACACATACATGGGCGAAGAACTCCTGCGTTCGATATGGAGTCTTTTCTAACCACCTTTGGCCGACTTCACTACCCCAAGACGAGCAGTGACTTGCATTCCTGGCTGTCAAATCGTGACCGGGCCAACGGGTGTGATGTCAGCCGTCCGTAACGCCTCCTCGACTAGGTCGAGCGGCGTGACATCCACCTCGATTTGCCGAGCCGCCATCAATTCGGCGAACCGTTGGTAGATGCCGGCATATTCCGCGTTGGGACGTCGCACCGCCGGTCCGCCATTCAAGGACAGGACCCCACCTCCGTCCAAGAGGAGCAGCGAGTCTCCATTTTCGGCCAAAAGCCGAATCGACCACGTTTCCGTACCCCCGACGGAAAAACGGAATGAAACATCAATTTCGTCCTCATTCCGCCCGAGCCTGAAGTGGGCGGCGCTCGGCGTCTCTGCATTTTCGGGCTGCTCTATAGTGGCCCCCGCGAGCTGCCATGTGCCCGGTCGAATGGCCGTCAGGATCGAGAGCGCGTTAATCCCGGGGTCGAACACTCCGAGCCCGCCGCTCTGCCAGAGCCATTGCTGCCCGGGATGCCACTTTGCCGGATCTTCGTGCCATGTGATTTGTCCATGAAACACGTCATGGCTCTCGCACCATGCGCGCGCATCGGCCACGAAGGGTGCAAATCGGGAATGCCACCCGGCGAAGACAGTCGTCCCGCGGCTCTCTCCCATGGCGGCAAGCGCCCTTGCTTCCTCCACCGTCGCGGCGGGCGGCTTTTCCAGCAGCACCGCAAGACCGTTCGCAGTCGCGAGTTCGCATGCATCGCGGCGCACCTGTGGCGGCGTGCATAGGGCAATCGCGTCGAGCGCCAGCCCTGACGCCAGAGCCGCCTCTATTGTTCGGAACACCGGAACATCTTCGTGCGTCGCCGAGCTGCTGACTATCGCTTCAAGCTGGAAGTCTGGATTGTCGGCAATTGCGGCAACGTGCTGGTCCCGGGCAATCTTCCCGAAACCGACGATGGCGATCTTTCGTAGATGCGCCACTTGCGGGCCTCCGGTCGCGCTCACGCCTCGCGATTCAGCGGGATAATGCGAGCCCCACCTGTCGTGGCGCCTCCCTTATCCAGTCGGGTAAATTTGTGCGGCACTGTAATCGAGCCCCACGTCGGATGCTTCGCAGACCGGATCACGAGATCCGGATTAGCCTTGCGATAAAGGAATTCCGGACCGTCGAGTACGGTGAGCATGGATTTCACGACGCCAGGGTTCAGGAACCCCGGATCCACTTCCAGCATGATGTCCACGTCCTCACCCGCCTTGATATCGAATGTATCAGTTGTGACCTGCGTCGATAGGCCTGTCACATAGTGCCTGTTGATCGACCAGACCGGGATGCCGATCGACAGCGCACGTACATCAATCAATGACTTGAATTGCAGACGGAGCCGCAGGGGATCGGAGAACTTCACATCCTCGACTTCGCTGCCCTTCTCGTCGCACCAGAAGTGCGCGACATCCGCCACGGCATCCGGGTTCTCGAACACCGGCCCCATGGCCTTGGCAAGTTGCTGGGGTACCTCCTTTGCCGGCATGCCCTGGTCCAGCGATTCGTAAACTTCGATGGCTTCAGCAGGGGCGCCTTCGAAATAGACCCGGCCCTTGTGCAGCACGATCACATGATCGCAGAACTTCGAGACATCATTCATCGAGTGCGAGACAAAGACGAAGGCGCTGCGCTCGCGCATTTCGCGCATCTTAGCGAGGCATTTCTGCCGGAACCGAAAGTCCCCGACGGCAAGGACTTCGTCGATCAACAGCACGTCAGGCGCAACCGTTGCCATTACTGCAAAGGCGAGCCGCATCCGCATCCCTGATGAATACGACGCGAGCGGCGCGTCGATCGCATCGCCCAGTTCAGAAAACGCGATGATCTCCTCGACCCGCAACTCCGTTTCCTTCCGGCGGAAACCTAGCGCGGCAGCCCTGAGGAAAATGTTTTCCCGTCCGGGTGCGTTTTGCTGGAACCCCGCCTGCAAGTCGATCATGGCCGCCGAAGTGCCACGAATGATCACTTCTCCAGCATCCGGCAAGATCTGCCCCGCAAGCATGCGAAGCAGTGAGGTCTTGCCCGATCCATTGAGCCCGATGATCCCGATCGCCTTGCCGCGCTCGAGGTCGAAAGAGACATTCTGCACAGCCCAGAACTCGCTTCCGTGAATCTCACGTATGCCCGGCTTGCCTATGTTGAAGAACGCGTTGCGCGCGACCTTGGACATCCGCTTACGCGTATCCTTGGGGCGGCGCGAATACAGCTTGCCCAGCGACTTGACCTGAAGCACGGGCATTGCCCCATCAGGAAGGTTCGGTTCGCTCATGATATGCCTCGAATTCGGCGTTCCATCACATAAAAGAACCGCATGGAAACAAGGAACAGCAGGAGGGCCACACCAGCCCATGACCAGACGGCGGCATGATTTGTGATCTGGCCGAAAAACACGTCATCCCGAAGCGCCTGGATGTAGACATTGAAAGGATTGAACGATTCGAGGACTTTCAGTGGTCCGAGACGCCCGAGCGGGAAAATCACCCCGCTCATAAATACTCCATACTGCAGCATGATGGTCACAACGCGCTCGACGTCCGGGATGATGACATTGAATATCGCCAGCATCAGTCCGAGGGAAAAGCAAAGCATCATCCCCGACAGCAGGACTGGCACCAGCAGCAAGAGATCTGTCTTGGGCCATTGTGCAAAGACCA
>NZ_JBBKXE010000033.1:0-10141 GCF_037969335.1 Hyphomonas sp.
GTGCCCGATAAGAAGGGCATCTGCCTGTCACGACGACATTCGGATTGCCGCATCTCTTCATTGCTTTCTTTAGGAGTTTCAATGTAGCGGCTTTGTCCCGTTTCTTTGTGACGTAGGATTCCAAGACTTCGCCCTCATGATCCACGACTCGCCAGAGGTAATGTCGTTCGCCTCTATTCTTCACGAAGACCTCATCAAAGTGCCACTGCCATTGTGGGCTACGCCGCATGGCTTCGGACCGCCGTTTCCGGATCTTGTGAGCGAAGTATGTGCCGAACCGATCAACCCAAAGGCGGACGCTTTCGTGGGAGACATCAATGCCGCGCTCATGAAGAAGGTCCTCGACATTCCGGAGTGAAAGCGGAAATCGGACATACATCATCACCGCGAGCTGCATGATCTCAGGCGATGTCTTGAAGTAGCGAAACGGGTTCTTGGCCATATTGGAAGGCTAATCACCATGATCGATCACCTCAAGCCCGCTTCCCCTGACGATGCCCTCGCAATCAATCGAGCGGCCGTTCCACGGCGTGCTTCCTTGTCTCGCCCTTATGGCAAAGGCCCCTCTGACAGATAGACTCAACTGCCAAAATCGTCGAACGCGATCCTTTCTTCCGGAACGCCTAGCGAGGCCAGCAATTTGAGGACGGCTTCCAGCATGGGAGGTGGCCCGCAAACATAGAATCTACAACGTCCGATGTCTGGATGTGATGCAAGATACTGATCTCGTACGATTTTATGGATCAACCCACGCTCCCCGCTCCAGGTGTCATCCTTGTCGAGATGCGAAAGTGCGACATGCCAGGAGAAGTTCCTGTAGGTATCGGCAAGCTGCGCGAACTCATCCCTGTACACTATATCCTCAGGTGTTCTTGCGCCATACCAGAAGGAGATCTTCGACGTACGGCCTCGCACTGACAGCTGATCCCGTATCATGGAGCGTATCGGTGCAATGCCGGCGCCGCCTCCGATAAAGATGATTTCATCATCAACGTCCTTGACGTGAAAATCTCCGAAAGGACCCTTGAGGGTGATTGGATCGCCTGGCGTCAGTGTTGACAGGAAAGCCGAGCCGATACCAACGGGAACACCCGAAGTGTCTGGCCTGGCGAGCGCGAGGCGAACATTCAGCATAATATCATTGCCGAGTTCACCGGGTGAATTGGCGAGCGAATAAGTCCGGTATACCGTCCTGACGGTTCCGAAATGTTCCGCCGTGCCGGAGGCATGCCAGCGCGCCCTGACGAATTCGGGAAGATCAAGTTTGTCCAGATGTGATTCAAATGCAGGGATTTCGACCTGTAAGTAGCTTCCGGCCCTGAATGCGAGCATTTCTGGAAGGGTAATGCGGAGTTCGCACAAGTCGGGTGATATGAAGGCCGACGACACGATCTTTCCCGTGAGTGTCTGTGCGTCGAGAAGGCCATGCGGAAGCGTGACACAGAGGTCGGTGCTGACCGGGTGCTGGCATGCCAGCCGGTAGCCGGCCTGGATTTCCGATACGGGAATTTGCCGGCGATCCGCAGGCAAGACAGATGTTTCGGGACTGATCTTCACCCTGCAAAGCCCGCATGTCCCACCGCCCCCGCATGAGGATGGGAGTGGGTAACCATTCGCGTCCATCGCGGCATACAGGGTTTGCAACGGAGTGACCCTGACGGCCTTGATGGCGCCACCCTCGCTATCCGTCACCGACAGGGTATGGCTGCTCTTGCGGTTACGCCACTTGCCGATCAGATTGAAGTCATGACGCCGGAAACTGTCCCACCACAGAACGATCCCGCTGAGCCCCATCCAGACGGCCAGGAGAGCCGAGATCACGATAATCGGATGGTTGAAGTTCGAGCGATTCTGATAGTCCATGATATGGAGCATCCAGAATATGTCGAAGGTTCTCCAATAGTGATTTCGCCTCTCCTGGATCTGTCCGTTTGTGGCAGAGATGTAGATGCTTGTATGTTCCGGATCGTCGAAGTTTATGCGCCATGCTGGTGCTGCATGGCTTCGCGTCTCAAGTTCTGGCGTTGAAACATATGCGATTTCGGTCACTTCACCGGGTCCCGCATAGTCATTGAGCGCCACCTCCATGGCCAACGTTTCGTCTATGTTGATCGGATCTCCGGTGACCGCGTCAGACAGAGACGCACCGTCTGTTGAGACGGTTTCCAGCACAGCTCGTCCATTCAGGATATTCAGTCGTATTTCATGGATATTGGATCTCTCGACAGGTGCCGGGTTCCGAACCTCGAGATTTGACAATTGCACGGGGGGGAGAGCGCCATGCTCCGCCCGGCGATGGTCGCCGGAAACCAGATCATGGGGCAGCACAGCCATGCCAAGACCACTGAGCATCCATAGCGCCAACTGTAATCCCAGAATGAGACCAATCCATTTGTGTATCCGGCGCACGATAATCATTTGCCATTGATCCTTTTGCGACGGTTGAAGCTGAACCAGAGCAGCCACATGCCGATGATGGAAAGTGTAAGACCCAGTCCCGCTGCGACACGCAAAAGCGTGTTGTTCACATCCGCTCGCTCGTCGTAATCCATGATGTGCAGCATCCAGGCGAAGTCGAATATGCGCCAGTATGTGTGACGTCTCGCGACCAGCGTGCCGTCATGGGGAGAGACGTAAAACGATGACGCTCCGGCATCGTCGAAATCGATCCTCCAGAGAGGTAGCTTGCGCGATTGTAGTTCGGTGGGAGCGTCGGCCTCGGTTTCAATGAGTGTTGCTGAGGCGACGCCACGGGAACGGGCGTAATGATACTGCGCGACAGCGATTGCATCCGCCTTGCCGAGGGGAGAGCGTTGAGTGCCATCCTGCGCGTCAACCAGAAGCGAGCCTTCAGCTGTGTATATGCGATAGACGGGTTTCCCGATCCAGTTCGCCAGGACGATTTCGTCAGCCTCAGGATAGTCGGACAGGATGTCTGCGAAGCCGACCTCGGGACTGTATCCCGCCATGAATGTGTCCGAGCGCTCGCGCACGAGATGATCACCATGGATGAAGTCCAGGTCCATGATGACCATGTAAAGACCTGACGCGAGCCAGATCATGACTTGTGCTCCGATGAACAGAGATAGCCACTTGTGCCACTGGCGAACTCTAAATGCGATCATTCTCGTCACGTATGACCCTCCTGCAATATTTGTATCGTTTGTCGTCTGCTGCCTGCGCGTTTACGGAACAGCGAATAGGGGCGCCCGGTAGATCTCACCTTGCTGGAGAAGGCAGGTAGAGACGGGCATGGCTCTGCGCCAACACACTCGCCCCCCTTGTCCAACTTGCGTGGCCGGGCACCTGTTGTCTAATGGTCCATCATGCCAGCAAGGCAGTCGGTACCTTCTGTCTGCGTGTTGCACATGTTCGTGATCCGATAGGAATTGTCGCGGCCCTTCTTGACCATGAAGGCAACCGGGTCACCTTCTGCAAATGCCGATACATCGACGCTGCCCATGATTTCAAAACCCATGGTCATGGCGCCCATGCCAATGCCGTCAATCGGGCCGTGGTCAATGGTCAGGAAGTCGCCTTTGCTTCCGCGTGATTTAATGATGCCGGTGCCATGACCCATTACCTGGTCCGGCATGTCGTGGCCGGAATGGTCCATCATGTCGCTGCCTGTCATTTCCATGTGCGTTTCGACCGATATGGTTTCAGCAGGCGCTTCCTGGCCGCAGGCTGCGAGAGACACGGCAAACAGGCCGGCAGTCAAAAGTGTAAGGGTCTTCATTGTTTCGGTTCTCCTAAGGGGTCGCTTGTTTGAAGTGTTTTGCGCGTGTCATCCGGGTGGGATCCGCCGCGCACGGAAAAAGACCGGCCAACCCAGATGTAATAGATTGCCGGGATCACGATCAGGGTCAGAAGAAGCGTGGACACCATGCCGCCGAGCATGGGCAGCGCGATTCGCCGCATGACATCTGCGCCAAGACCATCGGTCAGAAAGACGGGTGACAAGCCAACCAGAATGGTCAGAACCGTCATCAGTTTGGGGCGCACGCGCATGGCGGCGCCGCGGCTGATCGCCCCGAACAACTCCGTGCGGCTGGTCGGTTGTTCTTCCCGCACCTGGCCGTCAATGTAGAGCAGCATGATGACAGCCGTTTCAACCGCGATACCGCCCAGGGCGATAAAGCCAACGGCGACAGCGACCGACAGATTGTAACCCACCAGCCAGACGGCCCAGAGCCCGCCAACCATGCCGAAGGGCAGGGAGAGCATGATGATTGCCGTTCGATCGAGGCGACCGAAATGCAGCATTAGAAGTAGGAAAATGAGCGTCACGGCGGCCGGGATCGCAATCTGCAGGCGCGCTGCTGCTTCCTCCATCTGCTCATACTGGCCTGCAAATTCGACAGCGTAGCCGGGCGGCAAGGTGATGGCGTCCGTCACGGCCTGACGCGCCTCGCTCACAAAGCCGCCCATATCACGGCCTGCAATATCAACGAACACCCAGCCGGTGAGACGCGCATTTTCCGACCGGATCATGGGCGGCCCTTCGGTAAAGGCGATTGTCGCGAGGTCGCCCAGGGGAATGTGGGCTCCGGTTGGAGTCGGGACGAGGATGCTTTCCAGATCACCGGGGCTTTCCCGGAATGGCCGGTCATAGCGCAGGATGATATTGTAGCGTTCGCGTCCCTCGACCGATTGCGCAAGCCGCATGCCTCCCAGTGCGGTCTGCACCACGGTCTGGAACACGCCCATATCAATATTGCGCCGGGCAAGCTCTGCCCGGTCGGGCGTGATTTCCAGATACTTGCCGCCAAGGACGCGGTCTGCAAAGGCGGAACGGGTGCCGGGAACTTCCGAGACGACCGCTTCGATGTCTCGCGCAATCCGTTCGATCTCGACCAGGTCATCGCCTGTGACCTTGATCCCGATGGGTGTGCGTACGCCGGTCGAGACCATGTCCATCCGGATCTTGATTGGATAGCCCCAGGAATTGACGAGACCGGGCATTTGCAGCCTGGCGTCCAGCTCTGCGGTGATGTCATCGACAGTGATGTCCGGGCGCCATTCCGATTTTGGCTTCAGCTTGATCCAGGTTTCAATCATCGTGAGTGGCGCAGGATCCGTCGCGGTGTCGGCACGTCCGGCTTTGCCGAAGACGCGCTCGACTTCGGGTACGGTCATCAGCACGCGATTGGTCTGGCCAAGGATTTCCCGCATCTTGGTGGAGGAGACGCCGGGCAGCGTGGTTGGCATGTAGAGCAGTTCGCCTTCATACAAAGCCGGCATGAATTCCGAGCCGAGGCGCTGGACAGGAACGATAACACTCGCAGTCAGAAGCAGCGCAATTGCAAGTGTGACCCATTTGAATCGCAGCGCGGCGTGCAGGAGGGGCTTGTAGATCCAGATGAAGAAGCGGTTCAGGGGATTGGCGGTTTCGGGACGGAACTTGCCCCGCATGAGATAGAGCATGAGCACCGGGACCAGTGTCACGGACAGGATCGCTGCGAATGCCATTGCATATGTTTTTGTAAAGGCGAGCGGGCTGAACAGGCGGTAGCTTTCACCCGTGAGTGCGAAGACCGGCAGGAAGGACACGGTGATGATGAGCAAGGAGAAGAAGATGCCGGGCCCCACCTCCTGCGCAGATGCGATCAGGGTGGCCCTGCGATCCGATGCCGTCGCCTCGTCACCAAGATCGGCCAGTTTCCGGCTGGCGTTTTCGACAAGGACAATGGAGGCGTCCACCATCGCCCCGATTGCAATGGCGATCCCGCCAAGACTCATGATGTTCGCGGTGACACCCTGCAGCGACATGATCAGGAATGCCCCAAGGACGCCGAGCGGCAGCGTGATGATGGCGACCAGTGATGAGCGCACGTGCAGCAGAAAGATCAGGATCACGAAAGCAACCGCGATGCCTTCTTCAAGCAGCTTTTTCTTCAGGTACTCGACTGCGCCCTCGATCAAAGGGGCGCGGTCATAGACGGTCATGATCTCGACCCCTTCGGGCAGGCCGCGCTGGAGTTCGGCAAGTTTTGCCTTCACGCCGTCGATCACGGTCAGCGCATTCTCGCCGTCCCGCATGATCACGATACCTGCAACGGTCTCACCCTCGCCATTGAGTTCGACAATGCCGCGGCGAAGGGCAGGGCCTTCAACAATGCGCGCGACCGCGGAGAGCACGACAGGTGTGCCGTCTGACGCATATAGAACGACCTGTTCAAGGTCGGGCTTTTCATCAACATAACCCGATGAGCGGATCACGAACTCGCTTTCGGCCTGTTCCAGTACGCGGCCACCGACCTCGCTTGAGGCGGTTTTCACCGCTTCAGAAACGCGGCGCAGCGGAATGTCATAGGATCGCAGGAGGTTCGGATCGACCAGGACCTGATATTCGCGGACGAACCCGCCAACCGAGGCGACTTCCGAGACACCCTCCACGCCTGAGAGCTCCAGTTTGAGGAACCAATCCTGAAGCGAACGCAGCTCTGCCAGGTCGGTGTTGCCGGTCTTGTCGACCAGCGCATACTGGTAGACCCAGCCAACGCCTGTGGCATCCGGGCCGAGTTGTGGCACCACGCCATCCGGCAAGGTGGTGCCGAGCCGCGACAAGGCCTCCAGTACACGAGAGCGGGCCCAATACAAATCCACATTATCTTCGAAGATGACATAGACGAAGCTGGTGCCGAACATGGATGAGCCGCGCACATCCTTTGTCTTTGGCAGGCCGAGCAGGTTGGTCGACAGGGGATAGGTAACAAGGTCCTCGACGATTTGCGGGCTTTGGCCTGGAAAATCGGTGCGGATGATGACTTGCGTGTCGGTGAGATCCGGCACGGCATCGAGCGGCGTCCGTTCAACGGCCATCCATCCGGCGAGCGCGAGCCCCGCGCAGAGGACAAGGACGATGAGCTGGTTCGAGACCGACCAGAAGATCAGTTTCGCAATGGCCGACTTTGACGGATCGCGCCCACCAAGATCATGGAGATGATTGTCTGGCATGATCGTATCCTACGGATGCCCGGCGTCAGGATCGGCTGGGTCGCCGTCTGCGCGGCCTGAATCCATGCCGGCCATGGGGTCCGGCCAGTCGATGGCTTCGGCCGGCTTGTCGCCATACGGATTGCGCGGTTTGCCGCCTTCCTGGAGCCAGAGGCGTCCGGTGCCGTCTTCCTTGAACAGGGAGAGCCCGGCATCGCGGTAGTGAACGGGCGTCCCCTCCAGAAGCCAGGGCTCCAGCGCTGTCATCAGGCGTGAAAGTTCGACCGCGAGTGCCTCACCTTCGCTGGCATCCTTTGCGGCTCTGAGGGCGGCTTCGGCCTCGGTCAAAACCGGAACGAGCCTTGTATTGGCAAATCGCACTTTAAGGGTTGCGCCAAGGCCGAGGGCCGGGTCGACGAAAAAGGGATCGATCCTGTAATCGTCCGTCAGGGCTTCATGGAAATAAAGTGCCATGTCCGTGAAGTGGTCGATCCCGGCCAGGGTCGTGGCATCGACGGGCAGCTGGGCGAGCGGCGTGTCAGGTCCGGCCATCATGGCGACGGGCGCTTGCAGCTTTGAGAGGCCCTCGCGCAGATTGACTTCGCTATCCAGCATGAACTGGCCGCTGGCCACGACCCGTTCACCTGATGCGAGGCCGGCGAGGATTTCGGTTCGGCCATTGGCGTTGAGCCCGGTCTGGACGCTCCGGCCAGCAAAGTGGCCGTCGCCCAGCGCGAGAATGACGTGTGAGCCGCGACTATCGCGCAAGACAGATTCGGTCGGGACAGACAGCCTTGGCTCGCCGCCAAGGTCCATGGAGATGTCCGCATAGGCGCCGGGCCGGAGATAGCCAGCGGCATTATCAACTTCGATCCGAACCTCGCCTGTGCGGGTTTTGGGGTCAATTTCCGGATAGATGTAATTGATCCGGCCTTCAGCGGGCGCGCCGGGTGCGCTCGGAAAGCCGAGACGCACAGGCATGCCGGTATCGACGAGCGCAAGGTCCTGTTCCGGCACGCTTGCGATGATCCAGACGCCGGAATAGGACTGCAGGCGCAGGATCGGCGTGCCAGGTTTGATGAAGTCGCCCTCTCGCACCTGGAGCGACACGACGATCCCGCCAGACTCAGCGTAAACGGGCACGCGCTCAGTTACATTTCGGGTTTCGGTCAGCCGGTTGATGGTGGTCGTCTGCATGCCGAGTGACCGCAGGCGTTGTCTGACAGCGGCAATCCGGTTCTCGTTCCCGATCTTGAGAGAATTGAGATAGTCCTTCTGGGCGGCGATCAGGTCGGGGCTATAGACACGGTAGAGCAATGCGCCAGGGCGAACGGTGTCGCCTTCCGCTCGCACACGCAAATCCTCGATCCAGCCTTCGATGCGTGACACCGCAACATTCTCAAGCCGTTCATTCGTTTCGACGGTCCCGAACGCGCGCAGCGAACGTCCAAAATTGGCGATCTCGACCGGTGCGATACGCACGCCCATTGTCTGGATCATTTCGGGGGCAACGGCGATGGAACCATCAGCACGCGATGGGTCGGCATAGACCGGAATGTAATCCATGCCCATCGAGTCTTTCTTTGGGGTCGGTGATGTGTCGGCCTGACCCATGGGGTGCCTGTAATAAAGGATTTCAGCCGTTCCTGCGCCGCTCCTGGTTCCGGAAGCAGGGCTGGCCGGAACAAGGTCCATGCCGCAGATCGGGCAGGTGCCATCCGGATCCGCCGAGATGTAGTGCGGGTGCATCGGGCAGGTGTATTGTGCTGCTTCAGTCGCGTTACGGGTCTGGGCTTGCGGCGCAGGCGCATCGGGTGCGGGCGCCGTGTCGCCGCAGGCTGAGAGAAGCAGTGTGAGCGCTGTGGCTGTGACGAAAAATGTCTGTTTCATTGTGTGACCAAAAGCGCATTCATGCGCGCTGTGGCTGTGGCGATACGCGCTTGTTCGCCAGCCATGTCCGAACGGAGTTTGAGTATGGCGAGTTCGCCATCAATGATCGGTGCATAGTCACCGACCCCAGATTCATAGATCGTGGTCTGGGACGTGATTTCGTCTTCGATTGCGACAATCTTCCGAGACAGGACAGCTGCGCTTTGCTCCGCTGTCAGGCGCATGGACCGATACGTTGAATACTGGGCGGCGGCAGTTCTTGCGGCCGCTGAAAAGTTGGCGCGGGCGGCGGCGCGCTCAGCCTTGGCGGCGCGCAAACGCGGTGCCTGGTTCCTGCTTGCCCAGAACGGAACCGTCACGTTGACCATGCCTGACACCCAGTCGTCACCGGTATAGTTGGCGCCTGATTCCCGCTGCTGGTAAGTCAGCTGCGCGCCCCATTCCGGTTTCCAGGCGGCTTTGGCGTCATCGATCCCGCGATCGCGGACGGCGATGCCGGCGTCAGCGACGCGCACGGCATGGAACGCCATGGCGTCTCCCGACCAGTCGATGGGCATCACCGGCGGCGGCGGCGTGTCCGGTACTGCTCCCAGAAGCTCAATCAGTCGCGCATCGATCTGTTCGGCCTGGCCGTTCAATTCCACCAGCGTTCGATCAAGCTCAGCGCGTTCGCCCTCAATCTCTGCCAACCGGAACAGGGCAGGGCGTCCTGCATCGAGTTCCCGTTCTGCGACTTGCGTCAGGGCGTCGTATTTTTCCGTGCGCTCTCCTGCGAGGTCGCGCTGGACGCGGGTGCGCTGTTTTTCATGGAGCAGTGCGATGAGTTCACCCCGGAGGGCTGCATAGCGCTGCGCGCGCATTTCACGTGTTTCACTGGCGCGGGCAAGGGCTTCTCCGGCACGGGCATTTCGGCCCGCTAGGCTCGGGAATTTCTGCTGGATGCCAACCGATTTATTGGTCGGCAGGAAATCACTGAACGAGGGATCGAAAATGGGAAAGTTGTTGATCCCGGCTGAAATCACGGGGTCCGGCAACGCAGTGGCGGCACTTGCGCGCTCGCGGTTCGCTTCGGCCTGCCATGCCATGACTTGCAGGCTTGGATGGTCGTGCAGCGCAGATTCCAGATCAGGAAAACTCTGGGCATCAGCCGCTGCAATCAGCGCGGAGGATATCCCGGCACAGGCCAGGAGCAAAAGAGGACGAAACATGAAGAATTCCTGTGTTCTGAAAACGGACGGGTACAAGGCGCGTTATCCTCTTGGATATCGCGCGCATGGAGACCGTCTGGATCAGACCAGGAGGCGTTGCTTCA
>NZ_JBBKXE010000034.1:0-4270 GCF_037969335.1 Hyphomonas sp.
GCCCTGCCCGGCCTGCTCGCCGCCGCGCTGGAAAAGTGGGATAATTCAAGCTGACTCCCCGCCTCAATCAGACAGGTTTGCCGGGCACCGGGAGGTGTTTCCGGGCAAGGGCGCTTGCCCCAGCGATATGCCTTGCCAGCCTTTCACCCGCCCCCTACCCCTTTGTGCATGGCAAAAGACATTTCCACCGGCTACGAGCCGCTCAGTTCCATCGATGCAGTCACCGCAGGACTCGCCACCGTTGGCTATATTTCCACGCGCGAGATTTCGACGGCGGTGTTCCTGGCCCATGGCCTGCGCAAGCCGATCCTGATCGAAGGCCCGGCCGGTGTCGGCAAGACCGATCTGGCCCAGTCGCTGGCCAAATGGCTCAGCCTCCCGGTGCTGCGCCTGCAATGCTATGAAGGCCTCGACGAGGGCAAGGCGCTGTATGAATGGAAATACGGCAAGCAGCTGCTCTACACCCAGATTCTCAAGGAGAAACTGAACGAGCTGATCGGCTCGGCGGACAATCTCTCCACCTCGCTCGGCAAGCTTGCCTCCTTCGAAGACCTGTTCTTCTCCGAACAATTCCTCGAATCGCGGCCCCTGCTGACCGCGATGCAGCAACCGGCCGGCTCGGTCCTGCTGATCGATGAGATCGACAAGTCGGACGAAGAGTTCGAGGCCTTCCTCCTGGAAGTGCTGTCGGACTATCAGGTCACCGTGCCCGAAATCGGCACGATCCGCGCCAATGTCCCGCCGCTGGTGATCCTGACCTCGAACAATGTCCGCGAACTCGGTGACGCCCTCAAGCGCCGTTGCCTGCACCTCCATATCGGTTTCCCCGATGCGGCCCGCGAACGCCAGATCGTCCAGGCCCGGGTGCCGGACGTCTCGGACATCCTGCTGAAACAGCTGGTCAGCTTTGTTCAGGGCGTGCGCGAAACCGACGTCAAGAAACGCCCTTCCATCTCGGAAACCGTCGACTGGGCCCGGACGCTTCTTTTGATGCACACGACGGCGCTCGACGAAGAATTCGTGCGCACCACGCTGAACGTCCTGCTCAAACACGAGAGCGATATTGCCGCCGTGTCCAAGGAAGTCCCCCGGCTCGTTCGCGAGGCCACCGGACCGGACAAGGCCGGACGCACCGCCTCCGGCTATCCCGAACTCGGGTAGCGGAGAATGGAGCGCACGCTCACCAATTTCATCCGGGCGCTGCGGTCTTCCGAAGTGCGCGTCTCGACCGGCGAAGCCCTCGACGCGACCCGCGCTGTCGCCCTGATCGGCTATGGCGACCGGTCGCTGCTGAAGGATTCCCTCGGCTGCGTGCTCGCCAAGTCGGATCAGGAGAAACAGGTCCACGACCGCCTGTTTGACCTCTACTTTTCCCATTCGGAATCGCAGGCAGACAACGCGGCGAATGCCACAGGGAATGAGGCAGAAGACGGCGCCGCCCAGCCACCGCCGGAAGACCTTGTCGAACTGCTCCAGTCAGGTGACGAGTCCGCGATCTCAACCGCCATGGAACGCGCTGCCGAAGCCGCCGGGATCGACGACATCCGCTTCTCCACCCAGGTCGCTTATTATGCCCAGCAGATCATCAAGCAGATGGGCGGCGAAGGCCTGCAGCAACGCCTGCTCGAAGCCCTCCAGGGCCGCGAACCCGGCGACGAGGCCGAGGCGCAGGAACTCATCGACATCCGCCGCGACCTGACGATGCGGGCCCGCGAACGGGCCGAGCGCGCCTTTGATGTCTTCGGTGCCGGAGAGACCCAGCAATTCCGCGACGATTTCGCCGCAGAGAAACGCCTCAACGCGCTCGACCGCTATGACATGGAGCGCATGAAGGGCCTGATCGCCAAGATCGCCAAACGCCTCGCCGTCAAGCACTCCCGCCGCCGCAAGAAGCGCAATCGCGGCCAGCTCGACGTGCGCCGCACGATGCGCGCCAATGCCGGTCTCGACGGCGTACCGTTCAATGTCATCTGGCGCCAGAAGAAGAAGGACCGGCCGAAGATCGTGGCGATCTGTGATGTCTCCGGCTCGGTCGCCCAATATGTCCGCTTTCTCCTGCTCCTGCTCTATTCACTCGCAGACGCGGTGCCGGACATTCACGCTTTCGCCTTCTCGCACCGCCTGAAGCCTGTCGACGACATCCTTGCCGACAATGAGTTCGAAGCAGCGATGGCCAAGATCATCCGCGAACTCGGCATGGGCTCGACCGATTACGGCCAGGCCTGGTCGGACCTCAAGGTCGAGCATGAAAACATCATCGACCGGCGCACGACGGTGATCGTCCTCGGCGACGGAAGGTCAAACTATGGCGACCCGCGCGCCGACCTGTTCCGCGACTTTGCCCAGCGGGCGAAAAGCATGATCTGGCTCAACCCCGAAGGTCGCTCGCAATGGGGCACCGGCGACAGCGCCATCCCGCGCTACCTGCCCTTCTGCACACAGATGAGCCATGTCGCGACGCTGAAGGATCTGGAGCGCGCCGTCGACGAAGTGCTCAGCGCCTATGGCTGAGGCACGCCCAGAACGTTGATCTGCACGAACGCGGCCATGTTGATGGCGACCGTCATCCAGAACAGGTAGCGGAACGTGCCCTTGCGCGTCTTGTGGCGGAAAATTTCCTGCGCCGCGATCGCACCGGGCCAGCCACCGACCAGGCCGAGCAACAGCAGGACCGTTTCCGATATCCGCCAGTTCTTCTGGATCGCCGCATTCTTGTCGATCCAGTAGCCAATGATGCAGCCGAAGCTTGCGACGCCATAAATGATGTACCAGTTCGTCGAAACCGGAACGACGCTCGCGACCGACACGACAATCCCGATGAATGCCCCGATCACCAGGAACGGCGGCAGATGACGCAAATACGACCAGGCAGGCCGCTTCTCCACCACGACAGGTTCGATGATCGGCACGACATTTTCAGCGCGTTCGCGACCGGTCGGATCAAGCACGGCATCGAAAGCATAGGCCTGACCGATATCGAGCCGTTTATCGACCTTGGGCAGGTTCTTGATATGGAGGAACACGTTCGGCCCGCCATCGTGTGGTGCGAGGAAACCGAAACCGCGGTCCGCGTACCATTCAACAAGCCGGCCTTCACGTCGCATCGTCTGTTCCGTTTCCTTGTTCCACAGCTGCGGCGAGGGCCGCGCTGAGGAAGCGATCAATGTCGCCGTCGAGTACACCCTGAGTGTCCGACGTTTCAACCTCTGTACGCAGGTCCTTCACCATCTGGTAGGGCTGCAGCACATAGGAACGGATCTGGTGACCAAAGCCGATTGCGCTCTTGGATGCGTTCGCATCGGAGGCGGCATCGCGGCGTTTCTGCAATTCCTGTTCATAGAGTTTGGAGCGCAGCATGCGCCAGGCCTGGTCGCGGTTCTGGTGCTGCGATCGGGAGACCTGACAGGCCACCACGATACCACTGGGCGCGTGCGTCAGGCGCACGGCGCTGTCGGTCTTGTTGATGTGCTGGCCGCCAGCGCCCGAGGCGCGATAAGTGTCGGTGCGCACATCGGACGGATTGATTTCGATCTCGATCGTGTCGTCGATCACGGGTGAAACGCTGACCGAAGCAAAGCTCGTATGGCGCCGCGCCGAACTGTCGAATGGCGAGATGCGCACCAGCCGGTGCACGCCCTGCTCCGATTTCAGCCAGCCATAGGCATTCTCGCCCTTGATCTGGATCGTGGCAGACTTGATGCCCGCCTCTTCGCCCTCGCGCTCGTCGAGTTCCTCGACCTGCATGCCGTGCGCATCCGCCCACCGCATGTACATGCGCCTGAGGATGTTGGCCCAGTCCTGGCTCTCGGTGCCACCCTCGCCTGCATTGATCTGCACGAACGCATCGTTCGCATCCACTTCGCCCGACAAGAGCGCAGCGAGCTCGGCCTTCTCGGCCCGTTCGGCCGCTTTCGACAAGGTGCGTTCGATATCCGCGATCATCGACGCATCGCCATCGGCGAGTTCGAGCAATTCCTCCGCGTCCTCCGCTTCCGTTCGAAGGGAATCGACCATCGCAATGCCATCAGCAAGGCGCTGGCGTTCGCGCATCATGGCCTGCGCCGCCTGCGAGTCGTCCCAGAAGTCCGGGCGCTCGGAGAGGTTGGTCAGTTCATCGAGGCGTTTCGTGGCTGTATCCCAGTCAAAGACGCCTCCGTAGCAGGTCGGATGACTGGCGAATCTGGTCGATCAGGGATTTTATTTCAGCGGACATGTGAACAAGCCTTGTTGGGCGCAATTGTGGAAACGGAACAGCAGGGGCCGGGATAGC
>NZ_JBBKXE010000035.1:0-10224 GCF_037969335.1 Hyphomonas sp.
GATCCGGCATGCCGATGAGGTGTTCGGAAGTCTAGTTGCGGGCCTTGTCGACCAGACGGTCGTTCTGGGCCCAGTGCATCATGCCGCGCAGTTTTTCGCCGACTTCCTCGATCAGGTGGCTGTTCATGCGGGCGCGCTTGGCGTGGAAGCTTGGGGCGCCGGCCTGGTTTTCGAGCACCCAGTTGCGGGCGAACGTGCCATCCTGGATATCGGTCAGGACGCGTTTCATCTCGGCTTTGGTTTCCGAATTCACGATGCGCGGCCCGGAGACGTATTCGCCGTACTCGGCCGTGTTCGAGATCGAGTAGTTCATGTTGGCGATGCCGCCTTCATAGATCAGGTCAACGATCAGCTTGGTTTCGTGCAGGCATTCGAAATAGGCCATTTCCGGTGCGTAACCGGCTTCAACCAGGGTTTCGAAGCCGGCCTTGATCAGCTCGACGATACCGCCGCAAAGCACGGCCTGTTCGCCGAAGAGGTCGGTTTCGGTCTCTTCGCGGAAGGAGGTTTCGATGACGCCGGCGCGCGTGTTGCCGATGGCTTTCGAATAGGACAGGGCAACGTCCTTGGCGGCGCCGGTTGCATCCTGGTGGATGGCGATGAGGCCCGGCAGGCCGAAGCCCATCTGGTATTGTGCACGCAGTGTGTGGCCCGGACCCTTGGGCGCGGACAGGGACACATCGACGCCGGCCTTGGGACGGATCAGATTGTAGTGGACGTTGAAGCCGTGGCCGAACATGATGTGCTGGCCTTCACGGGTGTGCGGCTCGATCTCGTTCGCCCAGACGACAGCCTGGAGTTCGTCCGGGATGAGGATCATCACAACGTCAGCCCATTTGGTGGCTTCGGCAGGCGTCATGACGGTCAGGCCTTCAGCCTTGCACTTGGCGCGGCTGGCGGAGCTTTCCTGCAGGCCGACAACAATGTCCTTCACGCCGCTGTCACGTGCGTTCAGCACGTGCGCATGGCCCTGGCTACCGTAGCCGATGACGGCAACTTTCTTCTTCTGGATCAGGGAAAGGTCCGCGTCCTGCTCGTAATAAACTTTCATTGGCTTCAAAAAGCTCCGCTTTAGGGTGGGGTTGATAGGATAAGGTTCAGTTGCCGTTGCAGGTCCAGCCATCGCTGATATTTGCAACACCGATAATCATCTGGTTGATCCGGGCAATGTCGTCAGACGCTTTTGCATGGCGCGAGAAATGCAGGACCTTACCGGGTGTTTCGACTGTCGTGACAATGTCATGCGTATCGAGCAGCAGGACGACACGGCGGGAGCCATCCGGGTTGATCGTCACTTCTTCGCGGCGACCGTACGCCGGAAGGGGCAATGAACCGATCGTCGCCAACATGCCGACCAGGGGCTTTGCCACATCGTCAGGCAGGGCCATGCTCAGCTTGCAGACGGGCACACGGCTGCGTTCATTGTCTTCGCTGGGTACCGAGCGGGCCTCGAGCCAGAAGGACGGCCCCGCGCCGATAACATCGTAGATATAGGCTGCGCCGCTGGGAGATGCGGTGTCAACGATCCGGATCGCCGGATGCTGGCTGGTTGGCTGCAGACGGGCAGACCGCGCCACGAGATGTTCGGCGCGATCGATATCGCACTGCAGCTGGGCCTTTTCGGCGTCGCCAGCGAGCGCCAGCGCCGTGCCGGCCACTTTGGGCCGGCAGCTTTCAGGCGGGTCTTCAGCCGCGCTGGCGGCACCCGCACACAGCAGGCCCGCCAGAAGAAGGATATGGAATGTCTTCATCCCTGTTCCTTTCCGCGTTGGATCGAGAGTACGCCGGTCCGGCTGACTTCCACCAGTCCGAGCGGCCGCATCAGGTCGATGAACTGACTGATCTTGTCAGACGCGCCGGTCAGTTCGAAAATGAAGCTCTCATTTGTCGTATCAATCACCCGGGCACGGAAAATCTCGGCAATGCGAAGGGCTTCGACGCGAACTTCGCCGGTGCCGGCAACCTTGATCAGGGACAGTTCGCGTTCAATACCGCGCTTCGACTTGGTGATGTCGATCACTTCGCCGACGGGCACAATGCGTAGCAACTGGGCTTCGATCTGCTCAAGGATGTGGGGCGTGCCCTGCGTGACGATGGTGATGCGCGAGCGGCGCTGGCTGGAATCGACCTCGGCAACCGTCAGACTGTCGATATTGTAGCCCCGGCCTGAAAACAGGCCGACGACGCGCGCGAGGACACCGGGTTCGTTGTCGACAAGCACGGCCAGCGTACGCCGTTCGACGGCTTCGTCAGCGTGCGACAGGAAATAGGCCGATTTCGGTCCGGTTGGTGTGTTTCCGATTGTACCGTCGCTCATTGCATTGTCTCCGTTTGCATGTCCGGCGCCCGGGGGGCATCGAGCACGAGTCCCGGCCTGCGGGTTTCAAGGCGGGCCTTCAGCGCCGTGGCGCGGTCGATGGCATCGCGGCGGTTTGCTTGGGTCTGGTCGTCATACCGCTCGACAACCTTGTCGAGGCGGCGCGGATCAAGGTGTGCCTGCAATTCGGACACCATCAGACGGCGGCAATCTTCAATGAATTCCGCGCTGTTATCGCCCGTCGGGCCGCCTTCGCGGTGCATCGCATCAAGCTCGAAATAGGCCCACATGATGGCATCGAGGATGGGCGGGCGGTGGCCGCGATAGGCGCCGTCCTTGTCTGCGCCCTTATTGTCGGCATTGAGATTCGGGAAGAACATGCGGCCGCGTTCGACGAGGGCCGACAAGCCGATCAGGAGGCTTGTCTTGCCGCCGGTGAAGGTCGCGTCATTGGCTTGCAGGTGGCGGGTGCGCGCAAACATGGCGGCGCGGCCGAGCGCGTCGATTGCGTGATTGCCCCATTCGAGGCTCGCAGCGTCGATGCTCTGGCGCAGGCGTTCGGTCTGCAGGCGGCGCTGACGACGCGTTTCGGCGCGCGCGGCAAAGGCGCTGACAAGTGCAACCAGCGCAGAGCCGATCGCGATCACCACATCAAGGTGTTCGCGCAGCAAGGCGAGGATTTCGCTCATACTCATCTACACAATCCGTCCCAAAACCCGATGCCTGTCCGGCCGCTATACCAGCTTCTTCCCGGCGTCACTGACCTCGTTACCAGTTATCTCCCCGAGGATCATCTCATTATGAGCAGACCCCGACGGTATCATCGGCAGGCAATTTTCGGCCTTTTCGATGCGGCAATCGAACAGGACCGGACCGTCATGGTCGATCATTTCCTGGATCTTCGCATCGAGTTCCTGCGGTTTGTCGCAATGAATGCCGTGGCCGCCAAGGGCCTCGGCCAGTTTGACGAAGTCCGGCAGGCTTTGGGAATAGGAGTGTGAATAGCGCTCGCCGTGCAGCAATTCCTGCCACTGGCGCACCATGCCCATCCATTCATTGTTCATGATGAACACCTTGATGGGCAGGCAGTGCTGAACGGCAGTCGAGAATTCCTGCATCACCATCTGGACCGAGGCTTCGCCTGCGATATCGATAACGAGGGCGTCCGGATGCGCGACCTGGATGCCAACGGCGGCAGGCAGGCCATAACCCATCGTGCCGAGGCCGCCGCTGGTCATCCAGTGGTTGGGTTCCTCGAAACGGTAGAATTGGGCGGCCCACATCTGGTGCTGGCCGACCTCGGTGGAAATATAGGTCTCCCGTTCCCGGGTGAGTTCGAAGAGACGCTGGACCGCGTATTGCGGCTTGATTACGGTGTCCGAATTTGCGTAGGCGAAGCAGTCGCGGGCCCGCCATGTGGCGATCTGCTTCTGCCATTCGGCAAGGTTCGGCTTCTTGCCCTTGCGGGCGCCAAGTTCCTTCAGGATCGCCTGCAGCGTGGCAGCGCAATCGCCGACCACAGGCACGTCGACGCGGACGATCTTGTTGATCGAAGACGGGTCGATATCGATGTGAACCTTCTTGGAATTCGGCGAGAAGGCATCGATCCGGCCCGTGACCCGGTCGTCGAACCGGGCGCCCAGGCAGATCATCAGGTCGCAATCATGCATGGCATTATTGGCTTCAAAACTGCCATGCATGCCAACCATGCCGAGCCAGTCTGGGTGAGAGGCCGCAAAAGCGCCAAGGCCCATCAGCGTGGACGTGACGGGTATGCCGGTCGCGGCCTGCAGTTCGCGCAGCAGTTTCGAGGCGCGCGGGCCGGAATTGATGACGCCGCCACCCGTGTAGAAGATCGGGCGCCGGGACGTCATGATCAGGTCCACAATAGCGGAAACAGCTTCCGGTTGGGGAATTGTGCGCGGGTTGTAGGTCGGCTTGTGGACGCCTTCCTTGCCGATATAGGTGCCGGTGGCGAACTGGACGTCTTTCGGGATGTCGATCACGACCGGGCCCGGGCGCCCGGACGTCGCGATCAGGAACGCCTCATGGATGACGCGGGCGAGGTCATTCACGTCGGTGACGAGGTAATTGTGCTTGGAACAGGTGCGGGTGATGCCGATCGTGTCGCATTCCTGAAACGCGTCCGTGCCGATGAGGTGGGTGGGCACCTGGCCGCACAGGACCACCATCGGGATGGAGTCCATCATCGCATCCGTGATCGGGGTGACCATGTTGGTTGCGCCGGGACCGGACGTCACAAGGGCGACTCCGGGCTTGCCGGTCGATCGGGCATAGCCTTCGGCGGCATGGCCGGCGCCCTGTTCATGGCGGACCAGGATGTGCCGCAGGTCCGGCGCCGCGAACAGCGCGTCATAGATCGGCAGCACGGCGCCGCCCGGATAGCCGAAGAGCGAGTCCACACCCTGTTCGCGCAAGGCCTCGATAACGATCTGGGCCCCGGTCATGATGCGGGGTTCAGTCGGGGCCGGGCTGGCGGCGCGCGTCTTGGACTTGGTGGCTGTGGTCATGAGGCTCTCGGATTGTCTTGGAAAAATGGGTCAGGGCTGAATTAAAAAAGGGCCCCCTGAGGAGACCCTTTTGTGCGCGCATCCGCAACCGGCTGAATCGTCAGCCGACTACGGATGCCTAATAACGAGTACCAGTGGTTTGCGCACGGTGCGTTTCCTCCAACGTCGGACTTAGGAATAATCTGCCTCTTGGGCGCTGTCAATCTCCCTGTAAAGGGCATGAATGACCCTAAGGCGGTTTTCTGGCTCAGGTGACGGAATGCGCGGCCAGAAGGGAAATTGCCTGCCGATCCACGTAAACTGCCTTTTTGCATAGCGCCTGGTATCGCGTTTTGCATTTTCGGCCGCCAGTTCCGCGCTGATATCGCCGCGTGCAAAGGCCATCAGCCAGGGCATGCCGTGCGCTTTCATGGCGGGGAGTTCGGGATCGAGGCCGCGTTCCATCAGCGCACGGGCCTCGTCCATGGCGCCCTGCATCAGCATGCCTTCGAAGCGTCGGTCGATCTTCTGGTAAAGACGCGAACGCGGCGGGGTGAGCGCAAAACCAATCCATTCGCCGTCTTGCAGGACAGGCGGCTGGCGTTCCTCGTGGAAGGCGCTGATCGGGCGCCCGGTCGCGAGCCAGACTTCATAGGCACGTGAGAGGCGCTGGCGGTCGCCGGTGCCAAGCCGATCGGCTGTTTCAGGATCGACTGGTACCAGCCTGTCACGCAGGCCTTCGGCGCCTTCAGCTTCGGCAATGGCGCGGACATCGGCCCGGATATCCTCCGGAACCGGCGGGATGTTCGAGAGGCCCTGTGTCAGGGCCAGCAGGTAGAGGCCCGTACCGCCGACGAGGATCGCGCGCTTGCCCTTGAGCTCAATTCGCTTGATTTCGCAGCGCACGTCTTCCAGCCAGTCACCGGTGGAGTAACGCGTGGCGGCATCGACATGGCCGAAAAGGTGATGCTCAACGCCGTCCATTTCCGCCTCGTCGGGGCGCGCGCTGATAACCTGGAGGTCCCTGTAAACCTGCATGGAATCAGCGTTGATGACCTCACCGCCCAATCGCCGGGCCACGGCGATGGCGAGGGCGGTTTTGCCGCTGGCGGTCGGACCGTGAATGAGGATTGCCGGATGCATGCTCCAGACCTAAGGGCTTGTCGGGCGCGTGGAAAGACACCAAGAGACTGAAAACATGACCCAGACCCCGGATACATCCCGCAATTTCCTTGCTGTCACAGCTGTGGCAGCCCCATCAAAGGCTGATCTTGCTGGAGAACTGGGGGCCAGCCTCGCTGCGGTTGGCGTGGCTGGCATGCAGCTGCGGATTCTGTCGAAAACGGGACCGTGGCAGGCATGCGAATATGTGTTTGCGGTCGGGTCCAACGAGGAGATCGAGGCCGTTCGCGCCGGAGTGAAGGGGCTGGAAGCGGATGTTGCGGTCCTGCCCGCCGCCAACCGGCGCAAGCGTCTCCTGATCTCCGACATGGATTCAACCATTATCGGCCAGGAATGCCTCGACGAGCTGGCGGATTTCGCCGGCCTCAAGGCCGAGGTCTCGGCGATCACCGAACGCGCGATGCGCGGCGAGCTTGATTTCGAAGGCGCCCTGACGACGCGGGTCGCCATGCTCAAGGGGCTGAAACTGTCTGCGCTCGAGGCGGCCTATCGCGAACGCATCACGCTGAATCCCGGCGCGCGGACGCTGACCGCGACGATGAAGGCACATGGCGCCCATGCGCTGCTCGTGTCTGGCGGCTTCACGTTCTTTACGTCGCGCGTGGCCGACGCGTCCGGATTTGAAGCGCATCGCGGCAACACGCTGACTGATGATGGCGCTGTCCTGACGGGTGATGTCGGCAGGCCGATCCTGGGACGTGAGGCGAAATTGACGGCGCTGGACGCCGCGGCAGCGGCGCATGGCCTTGTGCGCGATGATGCGCTGGCGCTCGGCGACGGCGCGAATGATCTCGACATGATCCGCGCCGCGGGCCTCGGCATTGCCTACCGGGCCAAGCCGATTGTTGCGGAGCAGGCCACTGCGGCGATCAATCATACAGACCTGACAGCCGCCCTGTTCTTCCAGGGCTATACGGCGGACGAATTCGTCACGGCGTAGGCGTTACTTCGCCAGTTCAATCGACAGGAACTGGTCGAACCATCCGGCATCGCCCCGGCGTTTCACGCGCAGGAGCAGGGGCTGGTGCGGCGTCGTCATCGCGGTTTCCACGCGAGACACCGTGTCCGTAACGGTGGACACCTTGGCGAAGTTCACCTCGACGATGACATCGCCGCGGCTGAGCTTGCCGAAGGCACGTCCGCGCGCGCTGACACTGGTGACGACGACCCCTTCGACATCCTTGGGGATTCCGAAGCGGCGGCGGATATCGTCGTCGATGCTCTGGAGTTCGGCGCCAAGGTCATTGCTGCTGGCTGGCATATCGGGAAGCGCATTGGCACCCGACGCGTCATCATCGTCCTCAAGTTCACCGAGGGTTACCGACACATTGCGCGCCTTGCCGTCGCGAATGATTGACAGGGCCACGGTCTTGCCGATCGGGGCGTCCGAGATCAGCCGCGTCATTTCGCGGACGCTGGCAATCGCCTTGCCGTCGAAGCTGAGTACGAGATCGCCGACTTCCAACTTGGCCTTGTCGGCGGGGCCATCATTGGTGACGCGTGTCACGATGACGCCGCCCTTGCCCTTGGCCTTGTAGGCCTTGACCAGTGCCGCATCGGCGTCCTGCACGTTCACGCCGAGCCAGGACCGGCGCACCTTGCCATGCTCGATCAGCTGTTTCGAGATGCGCTTCACCAGATTGGCCGGAACGGAGAAACCGATGCCGACCGATCCGCCAGTGGGTGAGATGATCGCGGTATTCACACCGACGACTTCGCCGCCGAGATTGAACAGCGGGCCACCGGAATTGCCCCGGTTGATCGCCGCGTCGGTCTGGATGAAATCATCGGAGCGCCCGGAATTCAGGTCGCGGTTGCGGGCCGAGATGATCCCGGCCGAGACCGATCCGCCAAACCCGAACGGGTTGCCGATGGCGATGACCCAGTCGCCGACTTCGGCATGGTCGCTGTCAGCGAGGTCGACATAGGGCAGCGGCGTCCGGCTGTTCACTTTCAGCACGGCAAGGTCGGTGTCGCGGTCGCGGCCGACAAGCGTTGCTTCGAGCACGCGGCCATCGGAGAAGTTGATCTCGATCTCATCGGCATTGTCGATGACATGATTGTTGGTGATGATGATTCCGTCGGGACTGATCACAAAGCCCGAGCCGAGCGATCCCTGGCGCTGGAAGCCATCCTCGTCACGGCCGAAGAACTCGTTGAAGCGCTCCATCGGTGAGCCTTCCGGAAAGGTCGGCAGGCCGTTGGGCGCAATTGTCTGCTGTGTCGAGATATTCACGACAGCCGGCATCAGGCGTTTGGAGAGGTCGCGAAAGTTCTGCGGCTGCACTTTCTGGTCCAGGCCATCAAGGGGCCGCGACAGGCTGCCCTGGGCTGAAACAGGCAGGACAAAAGCGGCAATGAAACCGAGGGCGGCGAGTGCCGGAATGCGCATGAGGCAGAAGGCTCCTGAGAGTCGGATATTGTACGTAACGTCTTCAGTATGGCGGTTTGCGCCCTTGTTGCAACAGGTTCAGACGCCTCTGACTGCGAAGACAAGGAGAGCGGCACCGACGACGGCTGACGCCAGTCCGGCAAAGGCCACATCGCGGCTAGACATTTCGGAGAGGCGGGCCGCCATGCGCCGCATGAAGTCGGGGGCGACCGCATAGATCGCCCCCTCCACAAAGAACCAGATTCCGGCCGCAGCCAGTATCAGATAGAGTTTAGACACGTACCTTGCGTCCTAGCGGCTGCCGCCATTAGCACGGGCACTTTCGATGAACTCGTCACAGATCCCGAGATTTTTCGGGCTGACAATCACCTGAGTGCCTTCCTGAATGGCCTTGTCACAGGCGATCAGGGCACGTTGGAACCGGAAGAATTCCGGGTCCTTGTTGTAGGCGTTGGCATAGACCTCGGTCGACTTGGCATCGCCTTCACCACGGATGATCTGCCCCTGCTCACGAGCCTGGGCCTCGATCACCGTTTTTTCACGGCTGGCCTGGGCGCGGATCAGGCGGGCCTTCTCCTCACCTTCGGCACGGATGCGCTGGGCTTCCTGAAGACGGGCCGACTGCATCCGGCTGTAAACGCCCTGAGCCACTTCCTGAGGCAGGTCTGCCTGGCGGATGCGGACGTCGATAATGTCGATGCCGTCATCGCTCAGCTGCTCGTTCACCTTGATCCGGATCCGGTCCATCAGCTGTGAGCGCTGTCCGGAAATGATTTCCGGCACGGGCACGTCGCCGAGGGCTTCGCGAATGGTCGAATTGGTGATTTGGTTGAGCTGGCGGGCAGCCGCCGTTTCGGTGCGGAAACGCTGGTAGAATTTCAGCGGATCCTTGATGCGCCAGCGCACGAAGGCATCGACCGAAAGCCGACGCTGGTCCGATGCAAGCACTTCGATATTCTCAATATCAAGACCAATGTTCTTCTTGTCGAGTTTCTCGACCTGCTGGAACAGCGGGATCTTGAAATAGAGCCCGGCCTGATCCTGACCCGGAGCGTTATACACCTGCTTGGGTTCGCCGACCTGGAGCATCAGGGCCTGTTCGTCCTGACGGACGACAAAAAACGAATTCATCATGACCAGCAGGAAGATGCCGGTGACGACGATGATGAGCCATCCAAATGCACGCATTATTGTTGCCCTCCGCTGGGTTTAGACTGGGTTCGTTCCAGTGGCAGGTAGGGAACAGCGCCGGATTCCTGATCCATGATCAGTTTGTTGGAGCGTTCAAGGACCCGTTCCATGGTTTCAAGATACATGCGTTCCCGCGTGACGCGGGGCGCCTTGCGGTATTGCTCGTAGATCTGCTCGAAGCGGGAGGCTTCACCCTGTGCATCGGCAAGAACCTGATCGCGATAGGCTTCAGATTCCTGCAGGATGCGCTGGGCGCTACCACGCGCTTGCGGAACAACCTCATTGGCGAACTGGGTCGCCTGGTTGATGTTGGTCTCGGCATCCTGTTCGGCGACGTTCACGTCGTTGAACGCTTCGATCACCTGTTGGGGCGGATCGGACCGGTCAATCGTGACGGCAAGGATCTGGATGCCGGCACGATAATCATTCAGCAGGGCCTGGACCTGTTTGGCGACTTCCGCCTGCACGACATCGCGCTCGGTCGTGATGACGCTTTGCAGGCTCGTTTTGCCGACAACTTCGCGCATGACGGATTCAGAGACCTGTTCGACCGCTTCGGACGGGTTCTTGACGTTCAGGATGAAGTTTTCCGGGTGTTCGGAATCGACCTTCCAGAACACTGAGAACTGGAT
>NZ_JBBKXE010000036.1:0-15047 GCF_037969335.1 Hyphomonas sp.
TCAACGGTTTTCAAGACCGTCGCATTCAACCACTCTGCCACTCCCCCGGCGCGCCGTGTTTGATATAATGACAGGTGGTTTGCAAGAGCCGATGTGCGGCGCGCGCCGGGTTTGCGCGCTGGGAAAAGTATTAACGTGTCCTTGCCGGGTTCGGCCAATACGGGTTTCCCGGTTCACCGTGTGTGCATTTTGCTGTGGTAACCATACAAATTGAAGGCGGCAGAACAGCCGCTCAGGAATGACCGAAGGTCAATTCCGAAGCCGCAGAATGAGGTCAACTTTACGCGATGCGTTTCCCGACACAGTGCCACTCCATCAAGATTCGAGCCGTTCTAGCTGCGAGCGCGTTTGCGCTGGTCGGAACAGGCCCCGCTGACGCCAGCAAACGCAACCCGGCGCCGATTGTCTATGCCGGGCAGGGCGGTACAATAGACCCGATCCGCAATGCGCCTGTGGCGGCGAGCCCGAGCCGATCGTCTGCGCCGGCGCCCGGCGAGGAGGGCAACCGCATTGCTTTCCGCTACCCGGGACAAGCCGCGATGCGCCAGCCAGAACCTGTGGCGCGCGAATATGCAAGCGTAAACGCGCCACAAAGATCTGCACCGCAACAGGTGACCGAACAGGCGATGACTCCCAACAGTTTTGATGCACAGGCAGCAGCGGCGCAGATTGCGGCCGCGCGTCAGGCGCAAATTGTGGAATCGGAGCCCCTGGTTGCGCTTGAGCCCCTGCCGCAAACTCAAGGGCAGGGGACCGTGATGCCTGCCCCGATGGCCGCCGTGCCTTCGAGCGCGTACCTGACGTCGCCTGAGGCCGCACCCGTGTTCGACGAAACGGGCATCAGCGTGACTTATGGCGACGAATTTTCAGGTCTTCCGACAGCGAATGGTGAAGTTTTCGAACAGGATGGCATGACCGCCGCGCACCCAACATTGCCGCTGCCCAGCCTTGTGCAAGTCATCAATCTCGATACGCAAAAGCAGGTTGTCGTACGGGTCAATGACCGCGGACCGTTTGAGGACGGTGCGTCATTGCAGTTGTCAAAACGCGCGGCGAGTGAACTGGATTCCGGTGCAGATGGCCGCGCGAATGTGCGCGTCCGCTACCTTGGTCCGGCCCCCGTGAACCATCAAGTGGTCGCCTACAAGCCGTCCATGACGACCGAGCGAATGATCCCGGCGAGCTATTCCGTCGGGGCTCAGGCACCGGAACAAATGCCAGTGATCTACGCGTCTGCCAGCCAGTCAGCCACTCCCGTGTTCACAGCGTCCGCCCAGACGGGGCAGGGTGCCTATTTCGTCCAGGTCGGTTCTTTTGCCGATATCGGTAACGCACAATCCTTCCGGCAATCCCTCGGATCGGACCTTCCGGTCTTGATTGTACCGGCACGCGTGAACGGCTCTGACTATTTCCGCGTCAGGGTCGGTCCGCTCGACACCCGGTCATATGCCGCAGAGATGCGCGATGACCTTGCCGATCGCGGCATCGCGAATGGCCGGATCGTCTCGGCAGACTAGCCGATACGGCACAACGCCCCATTGACGCTGACCACAAACCGGCCCTTTTTCCCCATTACACGGGAATGAGGGCCGAACGTCGTCTGGTCCTCACCCAATTGCAATGGAGGCCCGGGCCACATGAAGTGCCGAACACCTATCCTCGCCACGATCGCCCTCCTGTCCCTGCTGGCCGCTCCGGCAGGCGCGCAGATGATCGATACACCAGCACAGCATGCCGTCATCCTGGACAATACGACGGGTGAAATCCTGTTCTCGAAGGATGGCGCCGAACCGATGATTCCGGCTTCGATGACCAAGATGATGACCGCCTACCTGGTCTTCGACATGGTCAAGCGTGGCGAGCTGAAAATGACGGATCGCCTGACGGTCAGCGCTGATGCCTGGCGTCGCGGCGGGTTCCCTTCCGGTACGTCGACAATGGGCCTTGTGCCGAAGGATACACCGACCATCGAAGAGCTGCTCCACGGCGTGATCATTATGTCCGGGAACGATGCCTGTATCGTGCTTGCGGAAGGCATTTCGGGGTCAGAGGAAGCATTCGCCAAACGCATGACCCAGCTGGCGCATGACAAGGGGCTGAAATCCGCGAACTTCCTGAATTCAACGGGGCTCGAGGACATCGGCCATGTCATATCGGCCGAGGATCTGGCCCGGCTGGCCAAGCTCACGATCGACGACTTTCCGGAATATTATGACTGGTACGACCTTCCCTCATATTCCTGGCGCAAATACACGCAGCCCAACCGTAATCCCTTGCTGGGGATTGAAGGTGCGGACGGATTGAAAACCGGTCACCTGGAAGCGTCGGGATACGGCCTGACCGGTTCCGCCGTCCGGGATGGCGTACGCCGAACGATTGTCATCAACGGCATGGAGTCCATGGCGGCGCGCGCCGCAGAGGGCGAGCGGATGCTACGTCTGGCATTCCAGAGTTTCGATCTGAAGACCATCGCGCCAGAGAACGTTGTGCTTCCCGAACAAAAAGTCTGGCTGGGACAGGAACGCACCGTCCCGGTATCCCTCGCAGAGCCCATGCTGATCGCTGGCCATAAGGCGGCCTTCGACAAGGCGAAGACCGAAATTGTGCTCGACAAGGCTTTGGAAGCTCCCGTTAAGAAAGGTGACCGCGTTGGACGCCTGGTCGTGACGCTGGACGGCCGACCGCCGGTGGAGGCCCCCATTATCGCTGAGGGGGATGTCAAACGGCTCGGCTTTTTTGGCCGGGCTGTCGATGGATTGAGCGCATTGATTTCGGGCAATGATGGCTGATACGGCGCGCGGACGGTTTATCACGCTCGAAGGTGGCGAAGGCGTCGGGAAATCGACGTTGCAGCACACGCTTGCAGAACGGCTGGAAGATGCCGGCTTCGGCGTCGTGACGACACGAGAGCCCGGCGGGACCCGGCTGGCTGAGCGCCTTCGGGAACTGGCGCTTCACCCCCTGGATGGCGAGACGTGGTCTCCGATGGCCGAGGCGCTGCTAATGAATGCGGCACGCGTCGACCATCTCGACAAGCTGATCAGGCCCTCTCTGGCGAAGGGCCTGTGGGTTATATGTGATCGTTTCTCGGACTCGACGCGGGTCTACCAGAGCGTCGGGGACGGCGTGCCCGAAGATGTTCTCATCGCTATCGAGACGCCGGTTCTGGGCAATACGCGGCCAGACCTGACATTGGTGCTGGATGCTCCGCCTGCGGCCACCGAGGCCCGGCGAAAGATTCGCGATGAGCGTAAGGACGTGTTCGAAATGCGGCCTGACACATTTCACTCTGCGGTGCGTCAGGCGTTCCTGAACCTCGTAACAGCCGAACCGGACAGAGTGAAGCTCATCGATGCATCGCAAGACGCAATCAGCGTTGCTGACGACGCGTGGCGAGACGTGCAGGCATTGTTTGCCGCTGAGGGCGGTGGGGCCGGATGACAAGCGCTCTGCCCCTTGTCGGTCATGCCGAAGCAGAAGCCGCTTTCCTCGCGGCAAATGCGAGTGGCAAGCTCCATCATGCCTGGTTGATCGAGGGTCCGGCCGGCATTGGCAAGTCGCGTCTTGCCCAGCGACTGGCCGCCTTCATGCTGGGCGCCCGCGGACCGGCTGACACACCGCTTGAAGCGACAAGCGATGACCCGGTCATGCAGACATATCTTGCCGGAGCACATCCTGATCGGCGCGTCGTACAGATTGAACTGAACGACAAGGGCAAGCCGAGGCAGGATATCACCGTTGACCAGGTGCGGGAGCTGAACCACTTTTTCACGCTGAGGCCGGCCATGGGCGGCTGGCGGGTCGGAATTATCGATGCGCTGGACGAGTTGAACCGGAATGCCGCCAACGCGTTGCTCAAGACGCTGGAGGAGCCGCCGGGCTCGAGCATTCTGTTCCTGATCAATCATGGCTCCCGGCCCATATTACCGACGATCCGATCTCGCTGCAGGACACTGCGACTGAGGGCCTTGTCAGACGATGACACGCTGAGTGTCCTGAAACTGGTTGGCGCGCCGAAAGAGGCAGCCGGACTTTCCCGCGGGCGTCCCGGCCTGGGCATCAGGCTGTCGAGCGCGAGCGGGCTGCAAGCCGCAAATGCTGCGCGGGCCCTGCTCAGATCGATGCCGAAGCCGAATGATGCGTTGCTAACGGCTGCGGTCCAGGCGGCCAACGCCGATGCGATTGCGTTGGAGGCGTTTAGCGAGGAAGTGCTGGGCTGGTTGGCCGACAAGGCGGAGGGCAATCCGGCGGCAGCGGATGCGTGGCTGAAGACGTCGCGCCTGCTCGGGGAGGCGGGCGCACTGAACATGGAAGCATCGCAGACGACGGCCAAGCTGATTGCCGGGCTTTATTCCTCGGTCGGGCGGGGCTAAGGCGTCGACGATGTTCGATACGCACGTAAACCTGCACGGCGACGTGTTCGCCGATGATCTGGACGAAGTTCTGGACCGCGCCCGCACTGCCGGTGTGCGCCGGTTCCTGGCCATTTGCGATCGGTTCGACAATTTCGAAGCGGTCTACGCGATTGCCGCCGCCCATGATGACATCTGGTGCTCTGTCGGCGTCCACCCGCATCATACTAAGGATTTTCCGGACATCACGGTTGAAGACCTCACAGTCGCAGCTGCCCGCCCGGAGGTGGTGGCGATCGGCGAGACAGGGCTGGACTTTCATTATGGCTACAGCCCGGAGGATGCGCAGGTCGAGAGCCTCCGGAAGCACATTGAAGCGGCTCGGCAAACCGGCTTGCCCCTGATACTGCACACGCGTGAGGCCGACGACATGATGGGCGATGTGCTGGAAGATGAATTCGGGAAGGGTGCATTCCAGCCGCTTTTGCACTGCTACACCGGCGGCGCGCGCCTGGCGCAGCGCGGACTGGCGCTCGGCGCCTATGTGTCCGTATCTGGCATCCTGTCGTTCAAAAGCGCGAGCGCGGTACGCGACGTGATCGCCGACGTTCCGATGGACCGGATCATTCTTGAAACCGACTGCCCATTCCTGGCGCCCATGCCGATGCGGGGACGCCGCAATGAACCCGCCTATCTCGCGCATGTCGCCGAAGCGCTCGCCAGCCTCAAGGGACTTACTGTCGATGAGGTGAAACGGGTGACCGACGAAAATGCGCGAAGACTATTCGCCAAGGTAGACGCATGACCGTATCCGGCCACCGACTGACTTTGCTAGGCACCGGATCGTCCGGCGGTGTACCCCGTGTGGGTGGTGACTGGGGCGTGTGTGATCCGGACGAGCCTCGCAACCGGCGCACGCGCTGCTCTGTCCTCGTGGACCGGATTGACGAAAAGGGCGGGATGACGCGCGTCCTGATCGATACCTCGCCCGACATGCGCGAGCAGCTGCTGGCGGCGAACGTACGGCACCTGGATGCCATTGTTTATACGCACGACCATGCTGACCAGACTCATGGCATCGATGATGTCAGGCCGCTGGTCATCGCAATGCGGCGACCCATACCGACCTATATGGACGTTGCGACGCGAACATCACTGCACCAACGCTTCAGATATTGTTTCGAGGGAATGGGCGGGTATCCGCCGATCCTGAACACAATGCCGGATATCGTGCCCGGAGAGACGTTCGCGATAGACGGGGCTGGCGGTCCTATCGAATTCCTGCCGGTCGACATGGAGCACGGCAAGATCCGCTGCTGCGGGTTCCGGATCGGCGGGTTGGCTTACTGCAATGACGTCAACGCATTACCGGATGACAGCCTCGAACGCCTCAGGGGACTGGATGTCCTGGTTGTTGATGCGCTGCGCTACACACCGCATCCGACCCACGCCAACCTTGAACAGGCGTTGCGATGGATTGCAGACCTGAAGCCGGCGCGGGCCGTGCTGACCAACATGCACGTGGATATGGATTTCGCGACATTGCAGAGGGAACTGCCGGACGGCGTAGAGCCCGGCTATGATGGTATGGTTCTACCATTCTAGCTCATAAGGCTCGAAGTAATATTGCCCATAATGATGATTATGCGACTCTGGGATTGATATCTTCGGTGGCGCTTGTGTTTGGCGAGATTGCCAGTTTCTCCCATGATATGAGCCACTTGGGCGGTCTCGACCTGCGACATTCAGTTGGCATGGCTCTTTGTGCTGGCCCGGCTTGGCCATAAAGACATTGTTAACTGGTGGGGCCTGCAAAAGCCCCTACCCTCTAACGGCGTTGTCAGCGCGCCAGGACCAGATCGAGCGTCTCGGCAAGTTTATCATCAAGCATCGGCTTGTAGATGACATCCGCAAAGCCTTCCTGTTTTGCGAGATCGAAGATGTCCTTGGACTCCCAGCCCGTAATCATGATTGCTGGCACAGTCTCACCTCGCGCCCGCAATTCGCGCAAGAGATCAAAGCCGTCATGAGGCGACATCTTGAAGTCAATCAAGACACAATCGAAGTCCTTCGCATCTCCCCTGCTGAGAAATGCCTGACCGCTATCGAACACTGAGACGCCGTAGCCCTTGGATCGCAACAATAGCGACAGGGACCGACATACAGCCTCACTGTCATCGACAACCGCGATTCGGGCGCGCTCTTTTGGTTGGGAATCTGGGTTCATTTTGCGTCATCGACCGGATTAGGTTTGTCGAAAACTGGTCCAAAGCAGCAGCTGTGTCTGTAAGTAGATGCCCCTAAACGGCGCTATCCATGCCGACACCCGCCGCAAATGCGATCCGCAAAACACTGGAAAGGCTCGGCGCGTCGAGCTTTTCCATCAGGTTCGCCCGATGGATTTCGACCGTACGCGGCGAAATATCCAGTGTTTCTGCAATCATTTTGTTGGTGAAACCATCAACCAGACCGACGAGGACATCCTTTTCACGCGGTGTAAGCCGTTCGATCCGACCCTTTGCCTCCTCGGTCATGACGTCCTTGTGACTGCGGGCGTCAAGGCGTTCAAAAGCGCGCGTCAGCGCTGCCACAAGCGTTTGTTTTTCATAAGGTTTTTCGACGAAATCAACGGCTCCGGCCTTCATTGTCTTGACGGCCACTTCGACATCACCGTGTCCGGTCAGCACAATCACCGGCAGGGATACGCCCATATCGTTGAGTCGTTTCTGAACTTCGATTCCGTCCATGTGCGGCATTTGAACATCCAGCAGGATGCAGCCGAGTGCGGCCTGTTGTGCGGTTTCCAGGAAGGCTACGCCATCGGCATAGGTCTTCACGACAAAGCCGGCATGCCGCAGCATGAAGCTGGCAGAATGGCGTACAGCCTCATCATCGTCGATCAAATGTATAAGGCGTGTTTCGCTCATCCAGTATGAATAGCCGGATCAGACCGAAGTGTGAACCGGAAACACGTACCTCCATCGGGGGCCAAATCAGCGCAGATTGTACCACCATGGGCCTCGATAATGGTTTGGCAGATCGACAGGCCAAGCCCCATACCTCCGGACTTGGACGTCGTGAATGGTTTGAAGAGTGTTTTCTTGACGTCCTCGTCCAGACCCGAGCCATTGTCGCAGACTGAGATATTCACGAGCCCGTTCTCTCCAAGTTGGGCATCAATCTCGATTTTTGGACTTTCGGTGGACGCCAGCGCCTCTTGAGCGTTTCGCACCAGATTGATGACAACCTGCTGCACCTGGATCGGATCGGCGAAGACGTACCCGACGTCCGGCGCGATACGAAGCGCAACTGGGACGTCGTTGGCGTCAATCGACATGCGCGCGAGTGCGGCAGCGTCTTCAAGTAGCGGCCCGATTTCCACGGAGCGCGCATCAATTTCGCCTCGGGACACATAGCCTCGCAATTTCCGGACGATTTCGCCCGCGCGCACGGCCTGACGGGCTCCTTCGTCCAGGGCTTCCCGCAATATTTCCCGATTGTCGTCGCCGGGAAGATCCAGCAAATCGCGGCCCGCCTCAAGATAGTTGGCGACGGCCGTGAGGGGCTGGTTAAGCTCATGGGCCAGTGCCGATGCCATCGTTCCAACCGCGCTCAATCGCGAAAAATGGACAAGTTCAGACTGCATTTCGCGCATTCTCATTTCGGCCCGCCGCTGCTCGGTCAGGTCGCGCACGAATGCCGTAAACAGCCAGTGATCGCCGATCTTGGCTTCGCCAATTTTGAGATCAATCGTGAACAAGGTTCCATCGGCCCTGCGCGCCGTGACGACGCGGCCAATACCAATGATCCGGCGTTCGCCTGAACCGAGGTAATTCAGGAGGTACTGATCGTGGTTGATTTCGTCGCGTCCGGCCATCAATTCGCGGACATTGCGTCCAATGATGTCCTTGGCTGTATATCCGAACAGAACTTCCGCGGCCTTGCTGAAGGCGAGAATCAGCCCCGTCTCATCTATAACGATCATGCCGTCCGGAACCGATTCCAGGATGGACACGAGGTGCGATTGAAGTGTCGCAAGATCGGGTGGTGACAGCGGCGTGGTTGGAGAACCATCAGCTGGGTCTGTCATCGTCTGGTTCCTTTCGAACTCAGTCCAGCCCCGTATGCGCATGCATCATGGATGACGCGAGCCAATAAGATGCGATCGGGCGAATCGATTCGGATCAACGTGCGCGAGATTTGATCAAGGTCGGCGGAATGGCCCATAGCGCTGCCGCGGCGAGGATCATCAGGGCGCCCGAAAACGCGACCGGGCAGCCCCAGCAATGACCGTTGAACATGGTCGTCCAGAATGCCGGCGCGTGATTCGCAGATGAGAGACCATCCGGGCCGCAGCGAACGGACAGGAAAGCCTGTAGCGACTGGGTATGTGCCCATACTTTTACAGAACCAATCAGTAGCAACGCAACACCGGGCACGACGCCAGCAAATCTCCGCATTTCTTCCTCCACAACTGAAGCGCCATCCTAGGAGCCGTGCGACAGTGCGGCCCATCCGTAGTTACCCGTATACACGACCTCGCCTGCTCCCGGCATTTAGCGCATAGTACGTATTAGGTAAAATAGGGGCAAAATCAGTGAGCACAGTCACAAAACCGCGGTCGTCGGTTTCTGGCAGTATTGCCAGCGTCGCGACACTCGTCGCCATTGCATGTCTGGGGGCCTTGCTGATCGCTGCAAATGCGGTCGATCCCCTGATGGAAGCGCACGCATGGGTGTTTTTCTTCCTGACTGCCTTTGCACTGGTCGCGATCGGCATCTGGGCTGGCGGATTGCAGGGGCGCAACCCGTTCGACGAAACATATTATGAGGACACGATCGTCAAATTCGGCGTCGCTGCCGCGATGTTCTGGGGTATCGCAGGCTTCCTGGTCGGCCTGATTATCGCACTGCAGCTGACCTGGCCGGGCCTGTTCTACTTCCCTGATCTGGGCTGGACGAATTTTGGCCGTCTGCGGCCGCTGCATACGTCCGCGGTGATCTTCGCGTTCGGCGGCAACGTCCTCATTGCGACGAGCTTATACGTCGTTCAGCGTACGAGCCGCACACGCATCGCTGGCGGCCTGTGGCCCTGGTTCGTCTTCTGGGGCTACAACCTGTTCATCGTCATTGCTGGCACCGGCTACCTGATGGGCGTGACCCAATCGAGGGAATACGCGGAGCCTGAATGGTATGCGGATCTCTGGCTAACCATCGTATGGGTGGCCTACCTGATTGTTTTCCTGGGGACGCTCTGGAAGCGCAAGGAACCCCACATTTACGTGGCGAACTGGTTCTACCTGTCATTCATCGTGACGATTGCGATGCTGCACATCGTCAACAACCTGGCAGTGCCGGTGAACCTGTCCGGCTCGAAAAGCTATTCACTGTTCGCCGGGGTCCAGGATGCCCTGACCCAGTGGTGGTATGGCCACAACGCTGTCGGATTCTTCCTGACAACGGGCTTCCTCGCCATCATGTATTACTTCATTCCGAAGCGCGCGCAGCGGCCGGTCTATTCGTACCGGCTCTCGATCGTGCACTTCTGGTCGCTGATCTTCATCTATATCTGGGCCGGACCGCACCACCTGCATTACACGGCCCTGCCGCAATGGGCGCAGACCCTCGGCATGACCTTTTCCATAATGCTGTGGATGCCCAGCTGGGGCGGCATGATCAACGGCGTGATGACCCTGTCGGGCGCCTGGGACAAGCTGCGCACGGACCCGGTGGTCCGCATGATGGTCGTGTCACTGGCTTTCTATGGCATGTCGACCTTCGAAGGTCCGCTGATGAGCGTACGCGCCGTCAATGCGCTGTCTCACTACACCGAATGGGGCATCGCGCACGTTCACTCCGGATCTCTGGGCTGGGTCGGGTTCATCTCGTTCGGCGCGCTCTACTGCCTGACGCAATGGCTGTGGAAGCGTCCGGCTCTGTATTCGAAGAACCTTGTCGAGTGGCACTTCTGGCTCGCGACGATCGGTATCGTTTTCTACATCGTGGCGCTCTATTTTGCGGGCATCATCGAAGGCCTGATGTGGCGTGCATACAATGAATACGGCTTCCTTGAGTATAGCTTCATCGAAACCGTGGAAGCCAAGCACATCAACTACATGATCCGCGCACTTGGTGGCAGCATGTATCTGATGGGCGCTATCGTCATGGCCTACAATCTCGTCCGCACCGCGCTTGGGCACGGCGCCGCCGCAGGCGTTGTCGAACCGGCGCCAGCGCGCGCTGCCACTCTCCAACCTGCCGAATAGGAACTGAACAATGGGATTGTTCCAAAAACACCAGGCAATTGAACGCCACTCCCTGCTTCTCACGGTAGGCATCCTGCTGGTTGTCGCCGTCGGTGGCATCGTTGAGATCGCGCCCCTCTTCTATCTCGAGAATACGATCGAGAAAGTCGTGGGCATGCGGCCTTACACGCCGCTCGAACTGACCGGACGAAACATCTATGTCCGGGAAGGCTGCTACACGTGCCACTCGCAAATGGTGCGACCGCTGCGTGACGAGGTGGAGCGCTATGGCCATTATTCGCTCGCTGCGGAGAGCATGTATGACCACCCATTCCAGTGGGGCTCAAAGCGGACCGGTCCGGATCTTGCGCGCCTCGGCGGCAAGTATTCGGATGAATGGCATGTCGATCACCTCCGGGACCCACGCTCTGTCGTGCCGGAATCTGTCATGCCGCCCTATGCGTTCCTGTCAGACAACGTCGTCCATTTCGAAGACATTGGAGATCATTTGAAAGCACTTCGTTTTGAAGGCGTGCCCTATTCAGACGACATGATTGAAAATGCCAAAGCTGACCTGGTCGCCCAGGCGGATCCGAATGCCGATTATGACAATCAGGACGCATTGGTTGCGCGATATGAAGCCGCTGCAGGACGTAAAGGCACTGTTGTCGTTGGGGATTATGACGGCGACCCGTCACGTGTCACCGAGATGGATGCCTTGGTTGCCTATCTTCAGATGACTGGAACGCTCGTCGACTTCTCCACCTACGAAGCTGATGACCTCAGCAACCGCCGCTAGGAGCCTGACATGTACGAAACGCTTTCGAAATTTGCGCAAACCTGGGGTCTGGCCTGGTTCGTCGGGATGTTTGTGGTCGCGGTAGTTTACGCGCTCTGGCCGTCGAACAAGGCGAAATTCCGCGAGGCAGCCTACCTGCCGCTCGAAGACAAGGAACCTGGTGATGAGTGATCAACACACGGAAATCGATGCGCACTCCGGTGTCGAAACCACCGGGCATACCTGGGATGGAATCCAGGAACTCAACAATCCGCTTCCGCGCTGGTGGCTGATCGTCTGGTACATCTCCATCGCATGGGCATTCATCTATATCGTTCTCATGCCCGCCATCCCGGCACTTCCCGGCTTTGGCGGCACGAACACACCTGGGCTTCTTGGCCAATCCGACCGAACAAGTGTGTCCGAACAGGTCGCCACCATGAACGCAGAACGCGGTGTCGCCTCTCAACGCCTGATGGCGGCCTCGCTGACGGAAATCCAGAATGATCTGAACTTGCAGCAATTCGCCATGGCAATGGGTGAAAGCGCCTTCGGCGACAATTGCGCGACCTGCCATGGTTCCGGCGGCCGTGGCGCAAAGGGCTATCCGATGCTCGCCGACGACGTATGGCTCTGGTCCGGCACGCTTGACGGAATCGAGCAGACCGTCCGGCATGGCATCCGTCACGAAGGTGACGATGCCACGCGCTTTTCCGTCATGCCGGCCTTTGGTCGCGACAAGCTTTTGACGTCTTCGGAAATCGATGACCTCGTCCAGCATGTGCTGAGCTTTTCGGGACGTGACACGGATGCCTCTGCAGCAGCTGAGGGCTCAACCATCTTCGCTGCGCAATGTGCAATCTGCCATGGCGCCAACGCCAAAGGTGACCGCACTATCGGCGCACCAGACCTGACCGATGCCGAGTGGGTTTTTGGCGGGGAGCCTGCTGACATTGCTGCAACCATCGCCAATGCCCGCAATGCCCACATGCCGGCCTGGCAGGGCCGTCTGGACGATCCAACGATCAAGGCGCTGGCCCTTTACGTTCACTCTCTCGGCGGCGGCGAATAAGCACGAGCATGAATCACGTCGCAAACCCTCCTAAGGCCCCGCCTCCGCCGCCGGCTCAGCCATCGCTCTATGAGCGGCGCAAGCAAATCTATCCAAAGCTGGCTCATGGCAAGTTCAGGATGGTCAAATGGGTAGTCATGGCACTGACTCTCGGTGTCTATTATATCGTGCCGTGGATCCGGTGGCCGCGCGGCGAAGGCATTCCAGACCAAGCCGTGCTGGCCGATTTTGCGGGTGAAAAATTCTATTTCTTCTTCATCACCATCTGGCCGCAGGAAATATTCTACCTTGCCGGTTTGCTGATCGTCGCAACGTTCGGCCTGTTCTTGGTGACTTCGCTGCTCGGGCGCGTCTGGTGCGGCTATACGTGTCCCCAGACCGTGTGGACCGATCTCTACATTTGGGTCGAACGCGCGTTTGAAGGCGACCGCGCTGCACGCATGCGGCTGGACAAGGCCCCCTGGTCGCTGAACAAGGCCGCGCGCAAGATCGGCAAGCACATTGTCTGGCTGATTATCGCCTTCCTGACGGGTGGCGCCCTCATCCTGTACTGGCATGACGCCCCAACGATCGCGCGCACGTTCTTTACCGGTCAAGCGCCGCTAACGGCTTACTTCTTCGCGGGCATGCTAACGCTGACCACCTATTTCCTTGCCGGTTGGATGCGCGAACAGGTTTGTACTTATATGTGCCCATGGCCCCGCATTCAGGGCGCCCTGACAGATGAATACGCGCTGAATGTCACCTATCGCTACGACCGGGGCGAGCCACGCGCCCCGCTGCGCAAGGAGCAGGGCTTTGAGGGTCGTGGCGATTGTATCGACTGCAAGCAGTGCGTTCAGGTCTGTCCGATGGGCATCGACATCCGCGACGGCGCCCAGCTTGAGTGCATCCACTGCGCGCTCTGCATTGATGCCTGCGATGATATCATGACGCGCGTGGGCCGGCCGACCGGCCTGATTGCCTATGATACTGACCTGGCCGTGGCGACACGTGCGGCGGGTGGCAAACCGGTCTACAAGCTGCTTCGGACGCGTACGGTGCTTTATGCCGTCCTAATGGTCGCCATCAGCGCGTTGATACTTGTGGGCCTCGCCAAAGAGCCGACGTTCGAAATCAACGTGCTCAAGGACCGCTCGCCGCCTTTCGTCCAGTTGGCCAATGGTGATGTTCGGAATGGCTACACGCTGAAGCTCGTCAACAAGGCGACAACGGCACGCGACACGATGGTTTCCATTTCCGGCCTGCCCGGCGCGAAATTCGAGATCATCGGCCTATCCAAACCGGATGGCGCTCAAGAGATGGAACTTCCACTTGAGCAATATGGCGTTGATCGGTTCCGCCTGCTCGTCACGGCCCCTGGCGCGTCGCTGCCGCACAGGTCGTCGCTGGATATCACCGTCGTTGATCCGTTGACCGGTGAAAGCCACACCAGATCTGCCGCCTTCATGACTGCTGGAGCAAAATGATGCCAACACTGTCGCCCCCGCTGGAAACGGACGGAAAAGTCCTCAAAGGACATCACGTCTTGTTTTGGCTGATGGGGTTCTTTGGCCTGATGTTCGTCGTGAACGGCGTCTTCCTGTGGGCGGCGCTCTCATCATTTCCGGGCGAAGATGTGCGCCATTCCTATTTGCAGGGTCTCCAATTCAACCAGACGATTGTGTCGCTCAAGCACCAGAAGGAGATGGCCTGGAAAGCGGAACTGGGTCTGATCGAGGCGCCGGATGGCGATGTGCTTATCGCGCGGATTCTCGACGCGGACGGGCTGGCCCTGCCATCCCGGAATGTCACCGTAGAGCTGCGACGCGCCGCAACACAGGACAGCGATATCATTCTCGACATGCAGCCTGTCGGGTCTGGCGAATACCGTGCCGCGCTGCCTGTCCTGGCCAAAGGGGCGTGGCATGTCGCCCTCAACGCCGAGGTCGCTGACGATCGTTCAGGCACGGGCTTCAAGGCGTCAAAGGTCATCATGGTCAAATGACCCAAGCAGAGAACAATCTGGTTGCCGGATGTCCAACGGGTCTCGCGCCGCCCGAAACGACGAGCGCGCCAGACCCCTCTGCCTTTGTTCGGCGCGTCAACGGACAGAACCGCCTCAGCCTGACGATACGCGGTGCCAAGTGCGGCGCCTGCATCAGTCGGATCGAATCGGCTGTGAAAGCGCTCCCGGGTGTGGAAACAGCACGCCTGAACCTGTCGACAGGTGGGCTTGAAGTCGCTTGGCGTGGCGGCCTTACCGCCATTCCCATCGTCCAGGCAATCAGTTCCCTCGGCTCTGGCGTTGCGCCGCAGGACCAGGGCGACGGCGTTACGGATGAGCAGCGCGAGGAGCGCAGCCTGCTCATCGCGTTGGGCGTTGCTGGTTTCGCGACGGCCAACATCATGCTCCTGTCCGTGTCAGTGTGGGCAGGCAATGGAGAAATGGGCACCTCTACCCGGATGATGCTGCATGGCGTCTCCGGCCTGATCGCATTCCCCGCAATCCTGTTTTCCGGACGCGTCTTCTTCCGGTCGGCCTGGAACGTCCTCAAGCACGGCCATGCCAATATGGACGTGCCAATCTCGCTCGCCGTGATCATCGCGTTTTGCGTGAGC
>NZ_JBBKXE010000037.1:0-7765 GCF_037969335.1 Hyphomonas sp.
GAAATCGAGCAGGACATCCTGCAATACGCGATCGAGTTCTATGACGGCCATATGAGCGAAGTCTCGCGCCGCCTCGGCATTGGCCGTTCGACGCTTTACCGCAAGGTGCGCGAATACGATCTCGACGTTCGCAACGAACGCGAAGCGGGCTAGGCGCAAGGCCATACTGACATCGAGAGCCCCGGAGTGCATTGCGCTCCGGGGCTTTTCCGTTTCAGGCGGGACACCGCAAGCCTAGACCAGTGCGGCCTTGACCATTTCGCCGATCTTGCGGGCGTCGGCTTCGCGGGGGCTGCCGGATTTCCAGGCAATGCCGACCTGACGGCCGATGACGGGTGTGGTGAACTCGCGCACGGCGACGTCATTCCCGATGGCGAGGCCGTGATCCATTGCAAGCCGGGGGAGGAGGGAGACGCCGAGCCCGCCGGCGACCATGTTGACCAGCGTGCCGAGCGACGTTGCCGCCACCTGTCCGGCATGGTTGCCGGTCTTCAAGCGGCAGATCGACAGGGCATGGTCGCGCAGGCAGTGGCCGTCCTCGAGCAGGAGAATGTCTTCGCCCGCAAGATCATCCGGCGAGAGGCCGTTCTTCCTCGCCAGCGGGTGGCTGGTTGACGAGGCGAACAGGAATTCATCGTCGAACAAGGGCAGGGTCTCGATGCCCGGAGCGTCCCAGGGCAGGCCGATCAGGGCGGCGTCCAGTGTGCGGGTGCGGAGCTGGTCGATCAGCCGGGTCGTCTTGTCTTCGTGCAGATAGAGCTTGAGGTCCGGATAGGTGTCGCCCAGCGCCCGAACGGCCTGCGGCAGGACGAAGGGGGCGATGGTCGGGATGGCGCCAAGATGGAAGGGGCCGGTTAGCATCGCTCCGGCACTCTGGACCGCCTGAACGAGGGCGTGGGCATCTGCGAGCAGAGCGCTGGCGCGGACGACGGCGAGCTCTCCGGCATGCGTCAGGCGGGCGCCGCGCGCTTCGCGATCGGCCAGCCGGACGCCGAGCAATTCCTCCAATTCCTTGATGCCGGCCGAGAGGGTCGGCTGGGTCACGTAGCAGGCTTCAGCGGCGCGCGAGAAGGAGCCGGTGTCGCCGAGGGCGGTCAAAAACTGGAGCTGTCTGAGGGTCGGAATTGCCATAGAGTGAATTTATATCACCGGTAGAGAATATCAATTATTCTTTTGGGTAAAATCGCGGCAAACGCACTTTTATCGGGCTCCCACCGGGCCCGTAAACAACAGTAACTGCAATAGGATACCTCCCATGCTCGGAATTGGCCAGAAACTTCCCGACTTCAAAATCACCGGCGTGAAACCAAAGTTCATGCAGCACGAAGAAAACGGCGTCAGCGCGTTCGAAACGCTCGACCAGAACAGCTTTGAAGGCAAGTGGAAGGTGATCTTCTTCTACCCGAAAGACTTCACCTTCGTCTGCCCGACAGAGATCGCTGAATTCGCCCGCCTGAATGGTGAGTTCGAGGATCGCGACGCGGTTGTGCTCGGCGGCTCGACCGACAACGAGTTCGTGAAGCTGGCCTGGCGCCGTGAGCACGCAGACCTGGCTGAACTGCCGATCTGGCAGTTTGCCGACACGACCGGCTCGCTGGTTGACGGCCTTGGTGTGCGCAACGCGGAAGAGGGCGTTGCCTATCGTGCGACCTATGTGGTCGACCCGCACAACGTGATCCAGCATGTCTACGTGACCAACCTGAATGTCGGCCGCAATCCGTCGGACACGCTGCGTGTGCTTGATGCGCTGCAGACCGACGAGCTCTGCCCGTGTAACCGCCAGGTTGGCGGCGACACGCTGGTCCTCGCGGCCTAGTCGCGGGTTTCCGTATTCCATTACGCAGAACCGGGATGACCGGCCTGTCCTCTCTATCGGGAGGCTGGTCATCCTGCCTGCGCACAAGCGGTCCGGCGCGCTGCCGCATGGCGCTCACTGGACGGCTCCTTACCTCCACTCGTGTCTGAAAGGATGCCTTGATGTCGCTCGACACCCTGAAATCCCAAATGCCGGACTACGCCAAGGACCTGAAACTGAACCTTGGCTCGCTGGCGAACGAAACCATCCTGACCGAACAGCAGAAATATGGCTGCATGCTGGCCGCCGCTCATGCTGTCGGCGAACCGCATTCGCTGCGGGCGCTGGAAGCAGAGGCGCGTGACAAGCTGAGCCCGGAAGCGGTGAAGGCGGCCAAGGCGGCCAGCGCGATCATGGGCATGAACAATGTCTATTACCGCACGACGCACCTTTTCTCGAATGCGACCTACAAGACCGTGCCAGCGAAGCTGCGCATGAACGTGATCGGCGCACCGGGTATCGAGAAGGCCGATTTCGAGCTTTACGCGCTCGTCGTGTCGGCGGTGAATGGCTGCGGCATGTGCCTTGATGCGCACGAGGCCGAGTTGCGCAAGCACGGCCTCACCACAGACCAGATCCAGGCCGGTGTCCGCATCGGTTCTGTCGTCAATGCGGTTGCCCGCGTCATGGCCGCGGAATCGGCGCTGGCAGCCGAGCCTGCCTGACCTCATACACTTGCTTGAACATCGCGCCCACGGAGCCTGGCTTCGGGGGCGCTTTTCTTGAGAAGGCCGTGTATTCGTGCGGAGATGGCACCGCCCGATTCAAGGATTCAGAAAAGCAGATGATGATTTCGGGCGCGGTCCGACATTGATTTGATGTAATGTCAGTTGGATTGGTGTGGTTTTCCCATCAACTTCAGCGCGCGATGCATCGCTACAACACATGTCGGCAAGCCACTGATTCAGAACGACAAAATACACCATTCCCATGCCCTCCCATGCGCATGTTCTGCCGTGTTCCCTGTGTGTGCATTCTATGTTCTAACCCGGCATGGTTGTGGATATTTCGATTCACCCAGTCAGCCCATTGAGGCCCATCCTCACCCATGATATTCCAAATTTACACATGGTTTACCCATGCTGGGGTTTAGGCATAATAATTACAGGGTTGGCGGGTGTTTGTTTCCACCTACGAGAGCGCTATTGATGCAAAAGGCCGGGTTTCGATCCCCGCGCCCTTTCGTGCAGCGCTTGGGGGTGGCACCCGTATCTTCCTCTGGCCGGCGCTGGATGGATCCGGCTGCCTTGAGGGCGGCGGCGAAGCCCTGATGGCCATGTACCGGGCGACCCTGACGCGCCTGGCTCCGCAGTCCGAAGTTCGCAAGGCGCTGGTGACCCGTATCATCGCGGGCTCTGCTGACCTCAAGATGGACGAAACCGGGCGGATCAAGCTTCCGGAGGACCTCTGCAAGGCGGCCGACCTGACGGACCGGATCAAGTTCGCGGGCAATATCGACAGTTTCCAGATATGGAATCCTGAAAAGCACGCTGCCTTCAACTCTGCCATGGCGACGGCTGCGGCCGACCCCGAAACACTGGCCGCTTTTGGCCGGGCCTATTCCGAAGTCCTGCACCAGCAGGGCGCCGGTGCCTACCCGGCCCCGAAACTGGTCGACGGGAGCGAAGGCTGATGAGCGCACGCCACACTTCTGCCCGTTCGCAGGCATCCGGGCACAATCCCGTCATGATGGACGAAGTCCTCACCTGGCTTGCGCCGCAGGATGGAGACCTGATTGTCGACGGCACCTTTGGCGGTGGCGGATATACGCGGGCGATCCTGCTGGCCGCGAAATGCCATGTGCTGGCGATTGATCGCGACCTCGACGCAATCCAGCGAGCCGAGAAGCTTGCTGCGGAGACACCGCGCCTGACGCCACTGCTTGGCCGGTTCGGCGAAATGGATGCGCTGGTGATCAATGCCGGACATGCGTCCGTCGACGGTGTCGTGCTGGATATCGGCGTTTCGAGCTACCAGATCGATGAGGGCGAACGCGGCTTCTCCTTCATGAAGGACGGCCCGCTGGACATGCGCATGGGCGCTGCCGGGCCGACGGCGGCGGATGTCGTCAACACGATGTCCGAGCGCGACCTGGCCAATATCGTCTTCCGGCTTGGTGAAGAGCGGCAGGCGCGGCGGATTGCGCGCCATATCGTGCAGCGTCGGGCCCAGCAGCCTTTTGAAACAACGGCGGACTTCGCCGATGCGGTTGAAGTGGCTGTCGGTGGGCGCCGGGGCGCGCGCACCCATCCGGCAACTTTGACCTTCCAGGCCATCCGCATGTACGTGAACGACGAACTCGGCGAGCTGGCCCGTGCCTTGTGCGCTGCCGAGCGCATCCTGCGCCCCGGCGGACGGCTGGTGATTGTTGCGTTCCATTCGCTGGAAGACCGTATGGTCAAGCAATGGTTACGCGACCGGGCCGGCAAGCAGAGTGGCGGCTCGCGCCACATGCCGCTGATGGCCAAAGGGCCGGATCCGACGTTCGAACTCGCTGTTTCCAAAGCAATTGTTCCTTCTGATAAGGAAGTGGAAGGCAATCCGCGCGCACGTTCAGCCAAGCTGCGGGCCGCAATCCGTACCAACGCGCCCGTGATCGAGGAAGACGCCAGCGACGGCATGAACCTGCCGCCCCTGTCGGACCTGGAGGATGTGGCATGAGTCGACGCGCTTTCCTGTTTGGAATCCTGGTTGTGGGCTTGCTGATCGTGAGCCTGTACCGGGCGAAATATGGTGCCAAGGATACAGCGTCCGAGATCATGGCTGTTGAAGCCCAGATCGAGGATGCGCGGCACGAAAAAGCGCTGCTTGAGACCGAATTGTCTCATATGAGCCGGCGTGAATGGATCGAGGAATATGCCCGTGGCGAGCTGGGCATGGCCCCGCCACGGCCTGACCAGATTGCCGGTGAATCCGATCTCGACGAGGTTATCGGCCTGCCGGTCACGTCCAGCGTGGCGCCAGAGCGTGAACAGGCGGAGGGCGCCAGATGACTGAACGCGCCCGCGACCGGACACGGCTGGTCGGACTCGGCCTTAGCGCCCTCTTCGTCGTCCTGGCGGGCAAGGGCGGCTATCTCGCGGTCTCATCCACACCGGCCCGCGCGCACAGCGTTGCCAAGATCGACGCCCCGGTTCGCGCCGATATCGTGGACCGCAACGGTGAACTCCTGGCGACGTCCGTGACCGCCTATTCGCTGGTCGCCAATCCGAAACTGATCTGGGATGCCGGCGATGTTGCCCGGTCGCTGACGAGCGTGTTTCCGGACATCCAGGTCGCCGACCTGACTGAAAACCTGTCGAACGAGGCGCGCGAGTTTGTCTATGTCAAACGCGGCCTGACGCCCCGCCAGCGCAAGGCCGTGTTCGACCTCGGGCTGGAAGGCCTGCGGTTCGAGGAAGAGAGCCGCCGGGCCTATCCGCGCGGCACGCTGGCCGGTCACTTGCTGGGCTATACCAATGTTGACGGCAAGGGCATTGGCGGCATCGAATATGCGCTGGACAGCCAGTTGAGCCGCGGCGGCGAACCCGTTCGCCTGACCATCGACAACAGTGTCCAGTCTGCCGTGGAATCAGAGCTTTCAGCTGCGGCTGCCGAGCATGATATCCAGGGCGGCGCCGTGATCCTGATGGATGCCCATTCCGGGGAAGTGCGCGCCATGGCCAGCTGGCCACCGGTCGATGCCAACCGCGCGCTGGAACTCAAGCGCGATGACGCGGCCCAGCTGAACCGGGCAACCGGTGCGGTGTACGAGCTCGGCTCAGTGTTCAAGCCGTTCACGGTGGCTGCGGCACTGGAAGCGGGCGCGATCAAGCCGACGGACCTGTTCGACGTGAAGACGCCCATGGAAATCCGTGGCTACATGATTCACGACCTGCATCCGATCGGCGGACCGGCCAGTGTCACCCGGATCATCTCGGAAAGCTCGAACCTCGGCACGGTGCATATCAATGCCAAGCTGGGCCCGCGTCGCCAGAAGGCGTTTCTTGAAGCCCTGGGCCTGATGGACCGGGCCCCCATCGAACTGGCCGGCAGTGCGAAGCCGATCCTGCCTGAACGGTTTGACGACCTGTCGGCGGCGACCGTGTCCTATGGGCACGGAATCGCGGTGACGCCGATGTCGTTCCTTGATGCGTTCTCGGCGTTTGCCAATGGCGGCGAGCGGGCCAGCCCGACGCTTGTCATGGACGAGACGCGCAAGGTCGCCCCGGTGCGGGTAATGTCGGCGCTGACGACCGACATGGTCAATGTGATGATGCGCGAAGCGGTCGTGAATGGCACGGGCAAGCGGGCCGATGTCGCCGGCTATGGCGTTGCCGGCAAGACCGGAACGGCGGAAAAGCCGGTCGACGGCGGCTATGACGACACCCGTAACGTGACCAGCTTTGCGGCCATATTTCCTTATGACCGCCCGCAATATGCCCTGATCGTGACGTTGGATGAACCCAAGGCAGGGGCGGAGCGTGGCGATACGGCTGCGCTGAACGCAGCGCCGACGGCCGGACGCATCATCGAACGTGTCGCGCCTCTGCTCGGGCTCGCCCCGCATTTCGAAGGTGTCCGGCCTGCCGGTGCTGAACTCCGCTCTGCATCTGATGAGAGGAGTTCCCTGTGAAGCTGAAAGACCTGTTTCCCCTCGCCGAAGACGGCGATACCGAGATCACCGGCATGACGGCGGACAGCCGCAAGGTGCAGCCGGGCTTCCTGTTCGCCGCCCTGCAGGGCACCGCGTCGGACGGGCGCAAGTTCGTGCCGCAGGCGGTCGAGGCGGGTGCAGCGGCGATCCTGTCGAATGGCGGCGTCGAGAAAGTGCCCGTGCCGCATGTGATCGCGGACGAGCCGCGCCTGGCGCTGGCGCTTGCGGCGAAGCGGTTCCATGCCTCGCAACCCGAGACGGTGGTCGCGATTACCGGCACGAACGGAAAATCATCCACCGTGGATTTCCTGCGCCAGATCTGGACACGGGCCGGCCTGGGCGCCGCCTCGATGGGAACGCTCGGTGCGATCGGCCCGGGTGGCAAGATCGATGTCGGCCACACGACGCCGGACCCGGTGACGATCCACGAAACGCTGCGCGAACTGGTGCGCCAGGGCGTGACGCATTGCGCGATGGAGGCCTCGAGCCACGGTCTCGAACAGTTCCGCCTCGACGGCGTTGACCTGGCGGCGGTGGCCTTCCTCAATTTCACGCAGGACCATCTCGACTATCACGCCACGATGGAAGCCTATCTCGAGGCCAAGTTGCGCCTGTTCCGCCAGTTCGGGCGCGAGGGCATGCCGGCCATCGTGAATGCCGACAGCGACCATCGCGAGGTGTTCGAAGCCGCCGCGAAAGAGGCGGGCCTGCAGATCGTGTCGTTTGGCTGGCGCGGCGAGGACCTGTGGATCGACGAGATCATGCCGCGCGCCACCGGGCAGGTGCTGACCCTGTTCTGGCGTGATGTGGAGCACAAGCCGCTGGAACTGCCGCTGATCGGTGAATTCCAGGCGCTGAATGCGCTGGCCGCCGCGGCGATTGCGCTGTCGCTTGGCTTGACGTTCGAGCAGGTCGCGGATGGTCTGACCCATCTCCAGCCGGTCAAGGGACGGCTCGAACTGGTCGGCAAAACGGATGCCGGGGCAGGGGTTTTCGTGGATTACGCGCATACGCCTGACGGGCTGGACGTTCTGCTGCGCGCCGTGCGCCCGCACACGGCCGGACGCCTCAAGGTGATCTTCGGCTGCGGCGGCGACCGCGATGCCAAGAAGCGCCCGATCATGGGCGAGATTGCCACGCGCCAGGCCGATGACGTCATCGTCACAGACGACAATCCCCGCACGGAAGACGCCGCCACGATTCGCAAGGCCGTGCTCGCCGGTGCGCCGGGCGCCCGCGAGATCGGCGACCGGGAGCTGGCGATCCGCACGGTG
>NZ_JBBKXE010000038.1:0-5820 GCF_037969335.1 Hyphomonas sp.
ATCACCGACACCCTTGCCGCCCCCTCACCAACCCCTTACCGCCCCTCTGCCGAACAGGCTGGGATCCGCGCACTCCGGGGAGCCTTTATCAACCTTATGGGAGCTTCGGAGACCGCAGACGCCCCGCAAAAACTGCTGTCGCTGTATGAAAAGGCGCCCAACATGACCGAGCGCCTCGCCGCCATGCGGGCCCTCACCATGAAGGGCAAATGCCCCGAGCGCGACAAGGCCCTCGCCGACTTCGAGCAGAACTGGAAACACAATCCGATCGTCATGGACAAGTGGTTTGCGGTTCAGGCCGGGCAGGGAACGGCAGCAACGGTTGCAGAACTGGCTGCCCATCCCGATTTCGACCTGAAGAACCCGAACCGGGTCCGGGCCGTCATCGCCGTATTCTCAACGGCAAACCTTGCCGCCTTCCATGCACCTGACGGGTCCGGCTACCGCGCGGTCGAAGACATCATCCTCAAGGCCGATGCGGCCAATCCGGCCCTCGCGGCCCGGCTTCTGTCCGCTTTCGAGCAATGGCGGGTCCTCGAACCCAAGGCTGGCGCTGCGGCCCAGGCGACTCTCAAGCGCCTGCAGGAGGCAAAGCTGTCGCCGAATTCCGCAGACATTGTCGGACGGGCGCTGGGCTGAACGCGGACGCGTAGTTAACGATTCTGTCAGGGTTATTAACATTTGTGCAAGGATTCCGGCTGAGAACGGAAGATGGATACGTGTGCCTAATGCGCAGAGAGTGGAGTCTCCTTGGCGGATGATAGCGTCATTGCTGAAGGATTGACCGTTGCAGACAAGGCGTCTGCAAGAGTTTCAGCGCGCCTGAAATGGACCATACTGGCGATTATCGTCCTGATGGCGGGCGCACTGGGCCTCAAGGCATGGGAAGAACGCCAAAGCGCTGATATTGCAACGCTTTCAACGCTTGAGGGCGACGTGCGTGCTATCGCCGGACGCGTTGAGGGCCGGGCAGATACGGCGGAAACGGTCATTCGTCTTGTCGCGGATATCGGTTCATCACGCTCGGCAATCACGGCTGCGGCGCCCGGTATAGACACCGTTCTGTCCCTGACTGACGCGCAGCAATCCCCCCCCGGCAGCCGCCTTGATGAAGCGGCCAAAACGGCGGCGTCTCTCCTTGAAAACGGACATCGCCTGGGCATTTCGAGCCAGGGTGACATCATACTCGTATCGAAACCCAAATCCGGCACGCCGATGCTGGCGATTGCCCCCGCAACCACGTGGCTGCCTGTGTCGGCCACTGGACGCAGGCTGACGCTGGTATCGGGCAGCCATCGTATCGGCGCAGGCGATCCTGCATTGGCCGGAACAGACAGCGCAATCCAGGTTGGCCGGCCCAGCCTGCGGTCGGTTGGTGGTCTCGACCGTATTGCGACGGCGTGTGCGCCGCTGGATCATAGTCCGGTCGCGCTGTGTGAATCGGTCCTGCACCCGCTTTTCAACCTGGATGACCTTATCCGGCTCCTGATCTTCACGTTGCTCCTGGCCGCTCCGGTCCTTGCGATCATAGGCCTGATGAATCGCCTGTCGCAGGAAGAAACGGCCACCATCATCGAAGAAACCCGCGACAGTGAAGCTGACAGGATCATGGGCCTTGTCATGCGCGGTGCGCGGGCCGGGTATTGGGAATGGGCGCCGGGCGGAACATCCGTCTTTCTTAGCGAGGGCGCGTCTGAACTGCTCGGCATGGAAGGCGCGGGCATGCTCGACGCGCGTGATTTGCTGGTTCAGGTTCATCCCGAGCACCAGGCGCGCATGCTTGAAACTCTCGAAAAAGCGCGCAGCATCGGATGGATTCAGACGAGTTTCCTGACGATTTCACAGCCGCCCATCTGGGTCGAAATGCGCGGCAGTCTCTCCAATGACGCCGACAATCAGCCAACTCTCTTTGGTGGTATCGTGCTTGATATTACCGAGCGCAAACAGTCCGAGGATCGCGTCAAGGCGGCTGAGCGGCGCCTGCGCGCAGCCATCGAAGGCTTTACAGGCCCGTTCGCCCTGTGGGATCATCGCCAGCGCCTGCTCTACTGGAATCGTGCTTTTGCGCTCGATTTCAGACTACAGGACACGCTGCGACCGGGCATCGGCCACGACACGATCATGATCGCCCGTGCGGGCGCTATACGTGTGGAGAAGCAATCAACCGAAGACCCGCGAACGACGCTGATCGAGTTGCAGTCAGATCGCTGGCTCAAGGTCGTCGAACGGCCGACGCCGGAGGGTGGCCTGATTACCGTGGGCATCGACGTAACGGAAAACGTCGAAAAAGAGGAAGCGCTGAGGCGTCAGAAGCAGAGCATGCGCAAAGCTGTTCTCGATCTGGAGCGCTCCGAAGGCCGGGCCGGCGAACTCGCACGGCGCTATTCGGAGGAGAAAGCCAAGGCCGAGCACGCGGCGCACACCAAGTCTGCCTTCTTGGCCAATATGAGTCACGAGCTGCGTACGCCGCTCAACGCGATCAACGGATTCTCGGAAATCCTCGCTCACGAACTTTACGGTCCGCTGGGTGACACAAGGTACAAGGGCTATGCCCACGACATCCTGACATCCGGCCAGCACCTGCTGGATATGATCAACGACATTCTCGACATGGCGAAGATCGAGGCGGGCAAGATGACCATCAACCCGCAACCGATCGATCCTGTCGATCCGGTGGACGCTGCGGTGCGCATGATCCGCCGAAAGGCAGAGGACAAGGGGATATCCATTGTCCTTGATGCCCAGCCCGGCTTGCCTGATCTCGACGCCGACCACAGGGCGATCCGCCAGATGGTGCTGAACCTCCTGTCCAATGCCATCAAGTTCACCGACGCTGGCGGCACCATCACCGTCGCTGTCGAGCAACGTGGTCCCGATATTTATATCGGTGTCACCGACACGGGCATCGGCATTCCGGTCGAAGACCTGCCCCGTCTTGCGAAGCCGTTCGAGCAGGTTTCCGGCTCACGTGATCGCAACTATGAAGGCACCGGTCTCGGATTGGCGCTCACCAAGTCGTTTGCCGAAATGCACGGCGGCCATCTCAGCCTTTCATCGATCGAGGGCGAAGGCACGACGGTCGCCATCTCGCTGCCGATTTCGGGCGCCAGTGAACTGGTCGCCGAAGATGATTCCCGCGAAGTTGCCTGACCCTTTCTAGGGTCTCACATTCCAGTCGAGAATGCGGGCACCGCTACGGTCAACCACGACGGTGCCCCAGGCCCCTGTCTTCAGCTTGCGCTCCAGACCGACGGGCACGTCATTCACCACGTCCGGCAGGAACCGCGCGATTCCGTTGCTGGTAACGACCAGTATGTCGGCATCGCTGCCCAGCTCCGCCGCACGCGCCAGCAGGCCCGTCCAGGCGGCGCGCAGGGCAGCCGGATCGACGTGCCATCCCGGTGGTGGGGTGGCGTTAGCATCCCAGGCATTGATCGCCTCGGCGCCGATGCGGGCAATGACGGCGTCCTCCGTCTGGTTCTCGTCCGGGCCGTAATCGATCTCGGTCAGGAAGGGCAATATCAGGAGAGCCGGTGCAACCGCGCGTCCGGCGAGTATCGAGCGGGCTGTTTGCCGTGTGCGCAGCAAGGGCGAACAGAACGCCGCCGTAAATCCTGTGTCGCGAAAATGTGTGGCCAAGGCAGCTGCTTGGCGCGTGCCGGATGTCGACAAGGGCATATCCGTATGTGCGCCGACGCGGGTCGGTGTGTCGCCCGTATCAAACGTGTTGCCGTGCCGGACGATGATCAAACGGGCCAATGTGTCAGTCTCCCGCAGGGTCGCCATGTTGCGCGATCAGGCGTTCGGCCAGCGCCACGTCTTCGGGCGTATCGATGCCCGGAATGGCGATCGTGTCGGGCGCCACCTCGACACAGTGGATCGACATGCCGTTCTCGAGCAGGCGCAATTGTTCCAGCCCTTCGAGCTGTTCATAGCGTCCCTCCGGCAGGCTGACATACTGGCGCAGGGCGTCCAGCTTGAACGCATAAAGCCCGATATGACGGCATACAGGGGACAGGTCGCCCGCAGCACGCAGCGCGGCTTCCTTGCGCATGGCAGGCAGGATGATCTTCGAAAACCAGAGCGCCCGACCGTTGAGGTCATGCGTGAGGGTCGTGCCCGAAAAGGGCGTCTCCAGCTTGTGCGCCCGCAAAGCATCGAGTGCTTCCCAGGACAGGCGCACATAGGGCGTGGCGGCATCTGCGCCCGACGCCATCGCGGCCTGCGCGACCGCGATGATATGAGCAGGCGGTGTGAAGGGTGAGTCGCCCTGCAGGTTGACCACGACTTGAGGCTGGACTCCCAGCGCTTCGGCCGCCGCGAGCGCGCGGTCGCTGCCAGAGGGCAGGGCGGGATCGGTCATAACGACAGGAATATTGCGTTCGCGGCAGTGGGCTTCGATACGGGCGTCATCGGTGGCAACCACATGCGCGGCATCATCAAGCGCCGCCGCCGCCTTGCCCGCCATGCCGGCCACGCGGCTGACCATGCTCTGCCCGGCAATCAGCGTCAGCGGCTTGCCGGGGAATCGGGTCGACCCATACCGGGCGGGAACAACGATCAGGGTTTTCATCTGTCAGCTACCTTGAAACCTGGCTCACAGTCGCCGCGGCGACGTGTTCTCGGCCTCGCGCATGTCCTGCATCAGCCCGATCAGCGGGGCGACCCATTCGAGTGTCTCTTCTCCAACGCCTTCGCCGCGCAGGAATTCGGTAAATGCCGGAACGAGTTTCTCATTCCCGCACTGGTCGACAGCCATTTCGAGTTCAGGCACGACGATGGTCTGGAATGTGTCGGCGAACTTCTGGATCTGCTTTGTTTTTGAGGCGAGCTGGATTGCAACAAAGGGATCGACGTCACCATCCTTGCCCTGCAGTCGGCGCAGGTCGTTGATCAGGCCGCGATTGTTGGATGCAAACTTCTTGAGCACTTTTTCGGTCTTGTAGTCGACCCATTCAGCCGTGCAGGCCTTCGGTTCCACCGAGGCGCAAGCCGCAAGCGTCGCGAGGCTGAGCGATATCATGGCAATCTTGGCGTTCATTCGGCGCATCCATCCAGACCTGATTGAGAACGCTCCACCCTAGAGGCCAGCAACGATTCAGCAAAGAGTGTATTGGCTGCCGGACAGTATTGGGCCCCGGCGACGGTACCGTGCCAGGGCCTTTAACGCGAGCCATAGGGGAAAGGATCGCGCCTAGTTCTTGCTGATCTCGATTTTGTGCTTCGACGCCAGTTTGCTTGTAAAGGCCTGCTTTTCGTCATCGCACAGAAGTTCGCTATGCTTGATGGTTGCCAGCGTTTCAGGTGCGTGCAGGCGCGATTCATCGCCCTCGACGCATGCGACGTGGAGCGTTTCCCCGTTCGCGGTTTCGCTGCTCAGGATGCGGGTCTCACCCGGAGCGAGTGCGGTATCGCGGCAAGACAGCGCCAGCGACTCGATGGCCTTTGACACGTCGTCGATATGGTATTCGAAATCGCCGCCATAAGCGGCATCCACACGAGTCTCGATCTCGTTCGCCCAGGCTTCGACACGGGCTTCTAACTCGCGGTTCGCTGCTTCGCTGTCTGCGTCATATACCGCTTCCCAGGCGCTCATGCGTTGATCTACAACCGCCTCCCATTCGGACGTGCGCGCTTCGACCGCCTGAGCCCAGGCTTCCCACTCCGCAGCGGTCTTCTCGGCTTCCTCTTCACTTCTATTGAAAAGGAAAACGTGTTTCGAGCCTTTATCGCCCCCCTTCAGTTCCATCACCGACGGGACGGGGGGAATGGCTGGTGCCGCTGGCATAGGGGGCATTACGGGCTTGGCCGGAAGGGGTG
>NZ_JBBKXE010000039.1:0-13377 GCF_037969335.1 Hyphomonas sp.
CCGACCATGGGCGACTTGATCGCATTGTCCGACACGGCAGGCGCTGCGGGGGCGCCTGCTACAGCAGGGGCTGCAGCAGCGGCAACGGGGGCGGCAGCGACCGGCGCGGCCATGACCGCGCTTTGCATCACAGGCGCAGCGGGCTTGCTGACCCGGATTCTCAGGCCGTCATGCTCGATTTCCACTTCGCCGAGGTCCGCTTCCCGCAGGATCGCGGCCAGTTCCCGGACCAGGCCGGTGTCGAGTTTTGTCTTTGCAGTGCTCATGGGACGCTAAATATCTCCTTGGCCCGTCAGGGACTTGGCTGCCAGAAGCGCAAGCTCATAACCGTAGGCGCCGAGGCCCGCAATCGTAGCTTTTGCGACAGGCGCAACGTAATTCACTTGGCGGAAGGCTTCGCGCGCCGCCGGGTTGGACAGGTGCACTTCGATAACCGGCACTTTGCAGGCCCGGAGGGCGTCATGCAAGGCCACAGATGTATGTGTGAAGGCAGCGGCATTGAGGATGAGGACAGAGCCATCGCGAGAGGCTTCCTGGACCCAATCCACCAGTTCGCCCTCATGATTGGTCTGGCGCGCCTCTATGGGCACGCCGGCAGACAGGCTGCGCAGGCGAGCATGGATATCTTCGAGTGTTTCGTAGCCATAAATCTCCGGCTCGCGCGTACCGAGCAGATTGAGGTTTGGCCCACCGAGAACATATATCGGTTTTGACATGGGCCCCGTCTTGCTCTGGAACGCCCGGCAAGGCAAGGGGGCTTTGAACCGGAGGCGGCAGACATGCAGATCACCCTGAATGGTGAGGCAAGGCAGGTTAACCAAGGCACGACCCTTTCGATGCTGCTGGAAGAGCTGTCGGAGGCCACCGGGCGCGACCCGCGCGGCGTCGCCGTGGAGCGCAATCTGGAGATCGTGCCGAAGTCTGAACATGCCTTTACCGTGCTGGAAGAGGGTGACCGGCTGGAACTTGTACAGTTCGTCGGGGGCGGTTGACGGGGCGAGGAGTTGACGGGCGGGGTCAACGCGGCCAGATCAGCAGACATGACTGACACACCCTTGATCATCGCCGGAAAATCCTACGCGTCTCGCCTGATTGTCGGGACCGGAAAATATGCCAATTACCAGCAGAACGCCGATGCGGCGCGCGCGGCGGGCGCCGAGATTGTCACCGTGGCGCTACGCCGGGTGAACCTGTCGGACCCGAGCCAGGAAATACTGACAGATTTCGTCAAGCCGGACGAGTTCACCTACCTGCCCAACACAGCGGGCTGTTACACGGCGGACGAGGCCGTGCGGACGCTGCGCCTGGCGCGCGAGGCCGGTGGCTGGAATCTCGTGAAGCTGGAAGTGCTGGCCGACCAGAAAACACTCTATCCGAACATGCCGGAGACGCTGGAGGCGGCCAAGGCGCTGATCGCAGACGGGTTCGAAGTGATGGTCTACTGCTCGGATGACCCGGTTTACGCCAGGATGCTGGAAGATGCCGGCTGCTGCGCAATCATGCCGCTGGGCAGCCTGATCGGTTCAGGTCTCGGCATCATGAACCCGGTCAACATCCGCCTGATCGTGGAACAGACCCGCGTGCCGGTAATTGTGGACGCAGGCGTCGGCACGGCGTCGGACGCGGCGATTGCGATGGAGCTGGGTTGTGACGGCGTTCTGATGAACACCGCGATTGCCGCGGCAAAAGACCCGATCCTGATGGCGAGCGCGATGAAACATGCGGTGATCGCGGGGCGCGAGGCCTATCTCGCCGGGCGGATGCCGAAGAAAATGTACGCCGACCCGAGTTCACCCCTCGCCGGTTTGATCTAGGTGCGCGCCGCAATCATTGGCGCCGGGCCGGCCGGCCTGATGGCTGCCGAGGCGCTGACAGCTCGAGGCGTTGGTGTCGACATCTATGACGCGATGCCGAGTGTCGGGCGGAAGTTCCTGATGGCGGGCAAGAGCGGGCTGAATATCAGCCATGCCGAAGATGCGGACGTGTTCCTTTCGCGCTATCGCGGGGATGCCCGGTTGGCAGAGATGGTCAAGACGTTCGGGCCGCATGAAATCACGGAATGGATGCAGGGGCTTGGCATTGCCGCGCATACCGGTCCGACGGGTCGCGTGTTTCCGGAGATGATGAAGGCGTCGCCTTTGCTGCGGGCCTGGCTTGTCCGGTTGCAGGAGATGGGCGCCGTACTGCATCCGCGCCATCGCTGGCAGGGATGGGATGAGACAGGTGCACTCATGTTCGCCACGCCGGATGGCGCCGTGACGGCGACACCCGATGCGACAATTCTGGCGCTGGGCGGGGCGAGCTGGAAACGTCTTGGGTCTGACGGTGCATGGGCGTCCTTGCTGGCCGGCAAGGGCGTGGCGACGGCGCCGTTCGGCCCGTCGAATTGCGGGTTCCTTGTCGACTGGTCGGATCACCTGAAGGAAAAGTTCCCGGGCGATCCGGTGAAGTCCGTGCGTCTGTGGACGGACGGTGTGGGCGGGCGTCAGGAGACGCGATCTGAATTCGTGATTACAGAGCGCGGGCTTGAGAGCGGCGGCATCTACACGCTGTCGGCTGCGCTGGTGGACGCGCTGGCGCGGGACGGCAAGGCGACGCTGTTCGTGGACCTGCTGCCGGACATCGAAGATGGCGCGATTGCAGCGAAACTCGCGCGGCCGCGCGGCAAGCAGTCCATGGCCAATCATTTGCGCAAGAGCGTCAATCTGTCCGGCGTGAAGCTGGCGCTGTTGCATGAAGCGACGGGCGGGCCGCTGCCGGCTGACCCCGCGGCACTGGCAAAGCTGATCAAGGCCGTGCCGATCAAGATTACAGGCACGGCGCCGCTGGACGAGGCGATCTCGACGACAGGCGGCGTGGCGTGGAGCGCACTGGATGACCATCTCATGCTGGGCGACATGCCGGGCGTATTCTGCGCCGGGGAGATGATCGACTGGGACGCGCCGACGGGCGGCTACCTGATCACGGCCTGCCTGGCGACGGGCAAGGCCGCAGGCGCTGGGGCCACCGACTGGCTTCAGGATTCGAGCCGATAGACCTTGCGCGCCGTGCCGCTGAACATTGCGGCCTGGTCGGCCTCGGAATAGTCGGCAGCGATCTTCTTCAGTCCGTTCCACAGAACATGATAGCTGATCGATAGCCGGTCGACCGGGAAATTGCTTTCGAACATGCAGCGCTCGGGGCCAAAGCATTTGATGGCGTGGTGGTAGTAGCGCGCCTGGGCCTCGACGAATTCGTCGGATGTGGGCGGTGTGGCGCGGGTGTTCCAGCCGAAGCCATTGTCGGGCATGGCGAGGCCGCCAATCTTGGCGAAGACGTTCGGGCGCTCGGCGACGGCGGCGATATCGTCCTTCCATTTGGCGAAAATGTCTTCGCGCTTGTCGGCATAGGGGCCGACGCCGATAGGCGTGCCGAAATGATCGAGCACCATTGTCGTGTCGGGAACCGCGCTGGCAAGATCAGCGAAATCCAGAATCTGGTGGTGATAGTTCCAAGTGTCATAGGTGAAGTTGCGTTGGCCAAGGCGTGCGACGCCACGGCGGAAGTCTGTGTCGAAGTAGAGCCCCTCAGGCGCGCGGCCGGGGATCGAGAAGATGTCCTTGTTGGAGTCGAATGATCCGGCATGACGGATGCCACGGAACAGGCCGTTGGCAGCCGCGACGTGGGCGTCGAGCACCTCATCGAGGTTGGCGAGGCGCAGGTCTGCATGGGCGACAATGCCGGCAATGGTGGCCTTGTCGGGGTCGGTGGCGGAGCGGGCGGCAGCAGCGGCGACGAATTCGGTCTCGCCGAGGGGTTTCATGTGGTCCGGGCCATCCTTGCGATAGGATGAGCCGCATTCCATGAACACGGTCTGGACCACGTTATGGCCGTCTTCCGTGTCGGACCAGAGTTCCTCGAGGTCGTAGCTGAGATGAGGCTTGGGCCAGAGGTGGTGGTGCGGGTCGACGATCTCGCGATCGGGGTCAATCACGTCTTCGCGGACCTGTGCGAGCCATTCCGTATTGTTGAACATGCGTTCCTCCTGCCTTGCCGCCAGCTTCTAATGAGCTGTGCCGCCTATTCAGGCGCAATGGGACGGAGAGGCAAGGGGTGCCGTGGGGCTAGGCTTTCACCAGCCCGATCTCGCGGAGGCGTTCCATGAGATAATCTTGCGCGGTGATCGGGGGCTGGGCTTTGCCGCCTTCGGCGACGCAGCCGGGCAGGGCCTCGATCACGACATCCTGGTTGAAGTGCAGGAAGAAGGGCGTCGAGTAGCGCGGGAATTTCGCGCGCTCCGGCGATGGGTTGACGACGCGGTGCGTGGTGGAAGGCAGGACGCCAGCCGTGAGGCGCTGCAGCATGTCGCCGCAATTGATGACGAGTGCGCCCGGTGGCGGGTTGACGCTGAGCCACTCGCCGGACCGGTGCTTGACCTCAAGGCCAGCTTCCTCGGCCCCGAGCAGGAGCGTGATCACGTTGATGTCTTCATGGGCGCCGGCGCGGACCGTGCCTTCGGGCGGCGGGCTTTCCTGGGGTGGGTAATGCAGCAGGCGGAGGATGGAGTTGCCCATTTCGACCCGGTCTTCGAACCAGAGCTCATCGAGGCCAAGGTGGAGCGCAATGGCGCGCAGCAGGTCGCGTCCCATTTCGTCCAACGCGTCGAAGAGGGCGCGCGTGGCGCGGTCGAAATCGGTGACCTCGGCAACATGGGGCGTGTCGGCCATGGTCTCGCGATAGGGCGAGTTCGCGGGCAGTAGGCGGCCGGTGTGCCAGAATTCCTTGAGGTCGGCCTGGGCGCGGCCCTTGGCATTCTCGGTCGCGAAGGCGGTGTAGCCGCGCTGACCGCCGCCGGACCGACCGTCATATTTCAGCTTCTCATCATCGGGCAGGGCGAAGAAGGCTTTCGTGGCGCGCAGGTTCTCGTCGATGACGCGCTGGTCGACCGGGTGACCAGCGATGACGGCGAACCCGGTCTCGCGAAAGGAATTTCCGAGCGCTTCGGCAAAAGCAGCCTTGTCTTTGCGCCACAGCGCGTACGGGATCGGTTTGAAATATTCGGTCATGGTCTGGGTTTGCCAGATTGTCGCGAGAGCGGAAAGTAAAAATGGCTTTTGGGCTGTCAGAGGCCTCTGGGCGGGCGGGCGTTAACGGCGCGTCCCCGGACGGTAACACTCTGCCCCTTTGGGCCGTCTGGCGTTAACTATAACGCAAATGTCTGACGGCACTCTCCATACATCGCCGGACAAGGCGGGTGGTGGTTGCCAAAGCAGGACACGGGAAGGATCCCGGCGATGCGGTGGCAAGGTGAAACAGGAACAAGACAATGCCCTTTGCAGATTACGCTTTAGACCTCGCTTCAATGCTCGGACCGGATTCGGCTCCAGAGGAACTTTACCAGGCCGGCCTGGTCTATTCGACCGGCCTCAACGTGGAAGTCGACATGATTGCCGCGCACAAATGGTTCAACCTGGCCGCCCTGCGCGGTATGGAAGATGCCAAGACCCAGCGCGCCGAACTGGCCGACATGATGTCCTCCGACGAGGTCAAGCAGGCCCTCCAGTCAGCCCGTGAATGGCTCAAACTGATGAACTAGGCTTTCGCGGCTCGCCCGGACGCTGATGCTCCTGTCCGGGCGCCGTTGTTAAGCTTAATGAAATATCAAACGGCAGCGTGCGAGTTTGATTCCTTACGCGCTGTGAGGAGCCGCAACCGACATGCCTTTGAACGAGGCCCCCAACCGAGATCCGGCGAAAGACGGCATAGCGCGGGCATCCGCATCGCGGCCACGGCTTGGGGCAGCGGACCTGATTGTGCAGTTCTGGCGGGCAAAGTGGCTGATGCTGCTGGTGTTCGTGCCGGTGTTCGCACTCGGTCTCGCGGCGGCGATATCGCGACCTGACCAGTTTGAATCGCGTTCCCGCCTGATCGTGTCTTCGGGCAGCGGCGCCAGTCATGACGATCTCGTCCAGCCCGAGCTGGAATTCCTGCGCAGTCCGGTGATTGTTGCCCGAGTGCTCGACCGTTTTCCGATGTCGCGCCTGTATCCGGCGCTCAACCAATCCTGTGAAATCAGGAGCCGCGCCGTACGTGGGGACGCCGAAGGGCTTCGTCGCCTCGCAGCGGACTGTCGCCAGATGGGTGCCGAGGCGATGGAGCGGGACTTCAATGTATGGGCGTCGTCGAGGGCGCCCGTCATCACGGCAACTTTCAGGAATGGAGACGCGGAAACTTCCGCGGAAGTCCTCAATGCGCTTGTCGGCGCCTATCTTGCCTATCGCTCGCAAGTGCTGGCGCAGCCGCAGGCCACCAGGCCGCCGGTCGACCGGACGGAACTGGAGGCCCGGCTGCTGGAATCTGAAGCCGCAGTCGGCGGCTTCCTGGAGGCGCAGGGCATCAGCAATTTTGAAGCGGAGCGCGATACCGTGCAGGCGCTCTACCAGGCAGCCAGTGAAGACCTGCTTGAAACGGATTCCCGTCTTCAGCAGGTCGAGAGCCAGCTTGGCGCCTATCGCGGGCAGATCAGGGCGATCCGCCCGCAACAACGCCTCTTCGTTGAGGACTCGACCGAGCAGACGCTGATCGACATGAAGCTCGAACGCGAAGCGCTTCTGGTCAATCATTTGCCGGGGTCTGCTGTGGTGCAGGATATGGACCGGCGCATAGCCCGGGCCGAAACCTTTATCGATACGCTGGACCGACCTGTTGGTACGGTGCGGACGGGGCCGAACCCGCGCTATGAACAGATGCTGTCGGTTATTGGCGACCTGCAGGCTGAGGCGGCTTCGCTGAAAGACCAGCAAGCCGCCCTCGCAAGGCAGATCGCCGGGTTCGAGGCGCGTCAGGCGCGCCTCACCGGCCTCTCGCCACGCTACAAGGAACTGATGCGCAAGCGGGACTTGCTGGAACGTGACCTGATGTCGGAGGTGAGGCAGGATGTGGACGCCAGTGTGAGCCGCTTCGACGGCATCCGCGTGCTTGAGCCCGCCAGCGTGCCGGTGCGGCCGACCGCGACGCGGTCAGTGGTGGCGGTGCTCGCCTTTCTGCTGGCCTGTTTCGCCGCGATTGTTGCCGGGCTGTTGAAGGCGCTGACCCGCACAGGTTTTGCCACGCGGCGCTCGGTTGAGCGAACGCTGGACCTACCCGTGCTCGCGACTGTCGGGGAGGCCTGAGCGAGGATGCGCGACCTGAGGCCGGACCTGGCGACACTGTGGAGCGTTGCCTCGCGCCTGAGGCCGCAGCAGGGCGCCCGTGCCGTGATGTTTGTCGCGGCGCGCAGCGGCGAGGGCACCAGCAGCATGGCGGCCTCGTTCGCCCTGATGGCAGCCGAGCATGCCGAACGGACGGCCTGGCTGGTCGATCTCGCGCTGGCAAAGAATGAGGCCTATGACGCGTTTGATGCGGGCTTTGCGAGCGGAGTGGCGCGCCCCGGCCGGGCGTATGATGCGTCACTCGGATGTGCGCCCATGTATGAATTGATGCCCGCAAGCCGTGGCGGGACGGCGAAACTGTTGACGGCACACCCCGTGACCGGGACGCGACTGCTGGTGACGCGGTTCCGCACGGAGCGACTGGCGCATGGCCAGGTGGTGCGCCTGCGCTCGCAGCCTGGCTGGTGGCAGGCGCTGCGCCGGTCCACCGACTGGATCATCGTTGATGCGCCGGCGCTGGACCGGTCGGACGCAGCACTGGATGTGGCGCGTGAAGCCGACGGCGTCGTGCTGGTTGTGCAGGCTGAATCGACCGGCGCCGAGGAGGTGGCCAATGCACAGCTCGCCGTCGAACGGCGTGGCGGGTACGTCATCGGCGTCGTGCTGAACCGCATGCGGGCCGATGCGCGATTTGCCGGACGGATCGCAAGCTAGGACAAGGCTTGCGACTGGCGCAGTGCATTTGCGTCCTGTAGTCAGGTGCGGAGCCACAAGGACCGTCCCATTGCCTGCTGCAGACCCGATTGATGGCGAATACGATTATATTGTTATCGGCGCCGGGTCGGCTGGATGCGTTGTCGCCAACCGACTGACCGCGGACCCGCGCAAACGTGTGCTGCTGCTGGAAGCGGGTGGACGCGACAACTGGCTGTGGTTCCATATTCCGGTCGGCTACCTTTTCGCCATCGGCAATCCACGATCCGACTGGATGTTCGAGACGGTTGCGCAAGCCGGGCTGAACGGACGCAAGCTGTCCTATCCGAGGGGCAAGGTGCTGGGCGGCTCGTCGGCGATCAACGCGATGATTTCCATGCGCGGGCAGGCGGCGGACTATGACCATTGGCGCGATCTCGGCTTGCCGGGATGGGGCTGGTCGGATGTCTTACCGGTGTTCAAGCGGATCGAGGACCACTTTCTTGGCGAAACCGAGCACCATGGTGCGGGCGGCGAGTGGCGCGTCGAATACCCACGCGTGCGCTGGGACATACTCGACGCTGTCAGCGATGCGGCTGGCGAGATGGGTGTTCCGGTAACGGAGGATTTCAATACGGGTGACAATGAGGGGGTCGGGTATTTCCACGTCAACCAGAAGCGGGGCCTGCGTTGGTCGGCGGCGCGGGGCTTCCTGAAGCCGGCATCGCGGCGCATCAACCTGCGGACCGAAACCGGCTGTTTAGTTGATCGACTTGTTATCGAGGACGGGCGCGCTGCGGGCGTTGAATATTTGCAAAACGGTCAGCGCCGACAGGCCGCGGCCAAGGGCGAAGTGATCCTCTGCGCCGGGGCGGTCGGGTCGGTGCAGACACTGCATCGCTCTGGCATCGGACCTGCTGACTGGCTGAAGGCGGCGGGCATCACCCCTGTGATTGACCGCCAGGGCGTGGGCCGGAACCTGCAGGACCATTTGCAGCAACGGGCGATCTTTCGCGTGTCGGGCACGCGGACGCTCAATGAGACCTATCATTCCCTGGCTGGCCGGATGGGCATGGGGCTGGACTATGCGGTGCGGCGGCGCGGGGCGCTGACAATGGCGCCATCGCAGCTGGGCATCTTTGCGCGGTCGGATGCGGGGCAGGACAGGGCCAACCTGGAATTCCACATCCAGCCGCTGTCGCTCGACAAGTTCGGCGACCCGCTGCACCGGTTTCCGGCAATCACGGCGAGTGCCTGCAATCTGCGGCCCACATCGCGCGGCGAGGTGAGGATCGAGTCGGCGGCGCTGGACGCCAAGCCCCTTATCAATCCGAACTATCTTGCGACCGAGACTGACCGGGCCGTGGCGGCGGATGCCATTCGGATGACCCGGCGTCTGATGGCGCAAGCTGCGCTGGTTCCCTTCCATCCGGACGAGATGTTGCCGGGATCGGGCGTTGGGGATGATGATGTGTCGCTTGCGAAGGCGGCGGGCGATATCGGTACGACGATCTTCCATCCGGTCGGGACAGCACGGATGGGGCGGGCCGATGACCCGCTGGCCGTCGTCGACATGGACCTAAAAGTGCTTGGTGTCGCCGGGCTGCGCGTGATCGATGCCTCGGTGATGCCGACAATCGTGTCAGGAAACACGAATACGCCGACCATCATGATCGCCGACAAGGTGTCGCGGGACATGGTGGCGGGTCGGTCGTGAATCGCGCCTAGCGGAAGCAGTCGGCAACCTTTGCCAGCCAGCGCCTGACCTCGTCGCCCTGTTCATCCATCGAATTGCCGTGGCGGACGAGGATGAGGTCGAGCTCCGGCACGAGCACGGTGTACTGCCCCTGATAACCATTGGCCGAGAAACTGCCGGGACCGCACATGCCGAGCCACCAATGGGCGCCGTAGCCGAGTGGTTCGGTGGGCGGCGTGTTTGTTGGCGTGCGGGCATAGTCGACCCAGCCTTTGGGCAGGATGCGCTGGCCGTCCCAAACACCATCGCGCATGTAGAGCAGGCCGAAGCGGGCGAAGTCGCGCGCGGTGGCGTAGCAGAAGGACGAGCCGATGAAGGTGCCCTGCGCGTCAAATTTCGGTAGCGCCGACTGAACACCGATCGGCGCGAACAGCTCACGGAACATCCACGACCGGAAATCGTCACCTGACCTGCCAAGCGCGCGGGCGGCGCAGCGGGCGACGATATTGCTGGTGCCGCTGGCATAACTCCAGGCGCTGCCGGGTTCATGCACGAGCGGGAAGTTCGCGGCGAAGCCGGCCACGTCGTCCTTGCCGCCGCCGAACAGCATTTCGATCACGTCCGATACGCCGGCATCGACATAGTCTTCCGCAAATTTCAGGCCGCTCGACATGCGCAGCAGCTGGTCGAGCGTGATGTGGCGGCGTGGGTCGTTGGCTCCCTGCCATTCGGGCACGTCGGCTGGCGCATGGACGTCGATCAGGCCTTCCCGCGTGAGGATACCGATTAGGGCATGCGTGATGCTCTTTGCTTCCGACCAGGAGGGATACGTGTCGCTGGCCGTATATTCGCGCCAATAGCGCTCGCTGACGATGCGCCCGCCTTGCACCGCGAGGAAAGCATGGGTTTCGCCCATCACCTCAGGCGCGGGGTCGTTGAAGGCGAGGTCCAGCAGTCTGTTCAGGTTGGCTGAATCGACGTCGCCAGATGGCGGGGCTTCCGGCCAGTCCGACGTCGGCCAAGGCGTGTCGGTCGGCTGGGACGGCAGGGGTGAGAGAGAACGGGATGAGGTCATGTCGGGGCAACCGCCTTGAATTCATGGAACATGGGCACGTATTGAACGTGTGCCTCGCGCAAGTGGACAGGTCTGGCGGCGTTTCGTCAACGGTTCCGGGAGTCGTGTGAAACAGGAATGCCACGGTGACGCAGGGTGACTCGATCAAAAACGACCGGGCTGTCGTACCGGCGACCTGCAACCTGCTGCCCACTCGCTCCAATCCCATCCTGAAGGGACTGACGGGCACATCGTCGCCCCTTAACGGATACTGGTGGCCGAACATGTGGGGCTCGCTGGGTGAGATGTTTCCGAACCAGATTCGCGGGTCCAGGCTTGCGGTCGCTGGCCCTTCCGGAACTCAGTTTCGCTGTGTGAGACTTTCCCGCTCGACGATCTGGATCGTGTCAATCGTCACATGAGCTGGCTCTCCGCGCCAGTCGGCACTGGTGATGTCGGAGATCATGTCGACCGCGGTCTGCGCCATTTCGGCGATTGGCTGCTTCACGGTAGTCAGTCGTGGCCAGATCGCAGCGGCGATAGCAGTATCATCAAATCCGACAATCGACAGTCCTGACGGAACCTTCACGCCGCGCCGCTGGGCGCCTGCAATGAGGCCGGCGGCCATATCGTCGTTACTGGCGAAGACGGCCGTGGGAGGCGCGTCGACGTCCAGCACCTTGTTGGCAAGTTGCATACCGGATTTGAAGGTGAAGTCGCCTTCGAAGATCAGTTCCTTGTCGACCGAAATGCCATGCGCCTTCAGCGCCTTTTCATAACCGACCTGGCGCTGGGGAGATGATGGATGCTCGCGCGGCCCGCGAATGAAGCCGATCCGCTTGTGACCCTTTTCGATCAGAAGTTCGGTCATTGCGAAGGCCGCGGCAGTATCGTCGAAGGCGACGCTCGAATGATTGGACTGCGGGTCGCGAAAACTCAGGGCGACAACCGGAATCCCCATATCCTGCATCAGTTTCAGCAGCGCCTGGTTGCTACTGAGCGGCGGCGCGAGGATCAAGCCGTCAAGGCGGATGGAGCTCAGGCGTTTGACTATCACCGAATCGTCGAGCACGCCTTCAATGTCCGAAAGGTCTTCAATAACCAGATGATGCCCGAGATTGCGGCACTCTTTCAGTGCGCTGACCAAGAGGGCGCTGAGATAGCTCGGACTCGGGTTGTAATAGGCCAGCCCGATCAGTTTGGATTTGCCGCCAGCCAGGCCGCGCGCCATCAGGTTTGGTCGGTAATTGAGCGTTGCAATCGCCGCTTCAACCCGCAGGCGCGTCGATTCCTTGACGAGCTTCTGCTTGTTCAGCACCCGTGAAACGGTCATCTGGGATACGCCGGCTTCTTCGGCGACTTCCTTGATTGTAATCGGTTGGCGCTTACTCACTGATATTCTATCCACTCAATGTTAAAGTATTGGAGGCTTCAGCCTCTAACTATCCAAACACAATGTTGGCAAGGTTCTTCTCACGGTAGGTGCATAAGTATGAAGCAACGGACCCGGCCTGAGACAGGCAATCGCCCAACATTAAAGCGCCTGCCGGCGAGCTGCCCCCCCAGAATGGGTCGGCGAGAGATGAGCGCATCGCCTTGGCCTTGTAGTCCTTGTTATACAATGTCGGGCGTTTCAGGACATCGTCGGCGCGCGGAAGGAAGATCTGCAGCCAGCTCTGGTCGTCGACCATGCCCCAGATGAGCACTTCCTTGAGCTCCGGATATGCCAGCATCATGTCGAAATAGTCCCGTGTGTATAGCTTGCAATGAGCTGGTCGCGATTGGCCATGTCCGAGTTGAGCCTTGTATCGTTCACGTCAAACTCGGTGATGTAGATTTCGAGTCCCATGCCGACGACTTCCTCGCAGAACGCGATCCAGTTGCGCTGCTTGTCGCGGGTGAATTCATTCGGCATTTCGTAATTGGAATGGCTCTGGATGCCGACGCCATCGAGGGGAACGCCCCGCGTCGCACGGATACGAACTCGCGCTCGACCCGGCGCGAGGCGGACGGATCGTCTCTGCGACGTATGCGGGGTTGGACGTGCTGCGACCGCAACCTGCGTCCGGCGCTGCCAGCGCCCTCGAGTCGGCCAGTTTCCCGCTCGTGCCCTTCTCCAACCGGATCCGCAATGGCGCGTTCATGCACCTCGGTCAGCGCTACCAGCTCGGCAAGAACTGGGACGGCGACGCAAACGCCATCCATGGCGAGGGCTGGCTGCGGTCCTGGGAGATCGTCGAGGCGACCGGCGTCCGCACCCTGCTGCGCCTGCGTGGCACCGAATGGTGGCCATGGGCCTATGAATGCCTGCAAGAGGTCACATTGGGTGAGAACGGGCTCACCCTGAGCCTTGAGTCTCCTGAATCAAGATACAAGCCCGATGCTTGCCGGGCTTGGCTTCCATCCTAATAATCCGTGTACCAATCAAATGACGCTCCGGTTCGACGCCGCCAGCACCGAGCAGCCCATGGGACAGGGCCCTCTGGTTTCCCAACCAATCGATGCCGCGACCAGCTTTGCGAGCCCACGTCCAGTATCGGGAACCGAGCTCGATCACTGCTATGCGGGCTGGCAAGGATCTGCCACGATCATCCAGCCGGAGACCGGCCTGCAGGTTTTGGTGACGTCGCTCCGGGGGGCGCAACATTGCGTGGTCTATACGCCGGCCGATGAGCCCTATTTCTGCGTCGAACCGGTCTCACACCTGACCGGCGCTTTCGAAGCAGCCGGTCCCGCCGCTGCCGGGCTGGAACTGTTGCAGCCTGGAGAAGCACTGGACCTCGCCATTTCCATTGAGGCCAGAC
>NZ_JBBKXE010000040.1:0-20049 GCF_037969335.1 Hyphomonas sp.
TATCCGGTGGGGGGCAAGGGCGTGGTGGGTCCGTTTCGATGTGGCCATGAAGACACGCCAGCACAAGGGCGCGGCCTGACGCTTGCGCTGGCCAGCGCCACACGGCATGTTGCGCCGCAACAATACAATTGGGGAGCCCCGGCATGGCCGACACACAAAAACCGTTCCAGCACGCGCCTGACCGGCCGTGGATTTTCCGCACCTATGCGGGCCATTCGACGGCGCAGAAATCGAACGAGCTGTATCGGGGCAACCTGGCCAAGGGCCAGACGGGCCTGTCCATTGCCTTCGACCTGCCGACGCAGACTGCCTATGACGCCGACCATATCCTGGCGCGCGGCGAAGTCGGCAAGGTTGGCGTGCCGGTCAAGCATATGGGCGACATGGCGAAACTGTTCGACCAGCTGCCGCTGGAAGAGATGAACACGTCGATGACGATTAATGCGCCGGCGGCCTGGATGCTGGCCATGTATGTCGCGTTGGCCGACGAGCGCGGCGACGACCGGTACAAGCTGCGCGGCACGACGCAGAACGATATCGTCAAAGAATACCTGTCGCGCGGGACCTATGTGTTCCCGCCCGAGCCTTCGATGCGGCTGATCTCGGACATGGTCAGCTGGTGCTATACAGAAGTTCCAAAATGGAACCCGATGAATGTCTGCTCCTATCACCTGCAGGAAGCGGGCGCGACACCGGAACAGGAGCTGGCCTATGCGCTGGCGACGGCGATTGCCGTGCTCGACCGCGTGAAAGCGGGCGGACAAGTTCCGGAATCAGACTTTGAAACCGTGTTCGGGCGGATTTCCTTCTTCGTGAATGCAGGTGTGCGTTTCATTACGGAACTCTGCAAAATGCGGGCGTTCGTGGACCTGTGGGAAGAGATCGGCCGGACACGTTATGGCGTGACCGACCCGAAGGCGCTGTTGTTCCGCTATGGCGTGCAGGTCAATTCGCTGGGCCTGACCGAGCAGCAACCGGAGAATAATGTCTACCGCATCCTGATCGAGGCGCTGGCGGTAACCCTGTCGAAACGGGCCCGGTGCCGGGCGCTGCAATTGCCGGCCTGGAACGAGGCCATGGGCCTGCCGCGTCCGTGGGACCAGCAATGGAGCCTGCGCCTGCAGCAGATCCTGGCCTACGAAACCGATCTCCTCGAATTCGAGGACATATTCGACGGCAGCCATGTGATCGACGGCAAGACCGAGGAATTGAAGGACAAGGCCCGCGCGACGCTGGCCGAGATCGACGCGCTGGGCGGCGCGACGAATGCCATTGGCCATATGAAGGAAAGCCTTGTCGGCGCGCATATCGACCGCATCAAGGCGATCGAGAACGGATCGATGAGCGTTATCGGCGTGAACAAGTACACCTCGACCGAGGAAAGCCCGCTGGGCACGGGCGACGGCGCGATCATGACGGTCGATCCGGCTGAAGAAGCCGCGCAAGTGCGCGAGCTGAAAGCGTGGCGTGCGAAACGCGACAATGCAGCCGTCGAGGCGGCGCTGGCGGACCTGAAGGCGGCGGCGGCAAGCGATGTGAACATCATGGAGCCGTCGATTGCCTGTGCCAAGGCGGGCGTGACGACCGGCGAATGGGGCACCGCAATGCGCGAAGTGTTCGGCGAATTCCGTGCACCGACGGGCGTGGCCATGGTTATCAGCGGCGACGGTGACGAAGAGATCGCCGCCGTGAAAGCCGATGTCGACCGCGTGTCGGAAGCGCTGGGCCGGCGGCTGACCTATGTGCTGGGCAAGCCGGGCCTGGATGGCCATTCCAATGGCGCCGAGCAGATCGCGGCGCGCGGGCGGGAAGTCGGCATGGATGTCGTCTATGAGGGCATCCGCTTCACGCCAGCCGAGATTGCGGCGCAGGCGAAAGAGGCCAATGCGCACGTGATCGGGCTGTCCATCCTGTCCGGCAGCCATCTCGATCTCGTGCGTGAGACGATTGCGGAGATGCGCAAGCAGGGGCTGGAAAATGTGCCACTGGTTGTCGGCGGCATCATCCCGCCGGAAGACGCCCGCGCCCTCGGCCAGATGGGTGTGACGCGCATCTACACGCCCAAGGACTTCAAGATTACCGGCATCATGGGCGACGTGGTGAAAGTGGTCGAGAAGGCCTGGCTGGCGACGACCTAGGCTTACAGCTTTCTTCTTCTTGCGACGCCGCAACAAGGCGTTTAAGGGCGGCGATCACTTACAATCAGGCCTGATCGGGAACCGCCATGGGACAGTTTGAACTCGGTTGGGAAGAGTGGCTGGCGCTGCCGGACCTGGGCCTGCCTGCGATCAAGGCCAAGGTGGATACCGGCGCCAAGACATCGGCGCTGCATGCCAGCGTGATCGAGCCGTTTGGGCCGAGTACAAAGCCGCAAGTGCGCTTCCTGATCCAGCCGGATCCGTCGGACCCCAACCTGGAGATCACCTGCTCGGCGCAGGTGATCGACCGGCGCGAAGTGACCAGTTCGAATGGCGATACCGAACTGCGTTACGTGATCGAGACCGAGGCCGAGATGGGCGGTCGGCGCTGGCCGATCCAGCTGACACTGACCAATCGCGAGAACATGACCTACCGGATGCTGTTCGGACGCGGAGCGGTCCAGCCCGACATGATCGTCAATCCCAACGCGTCGTTCAGCCAGCCCTTGCTGGACTATGCGCGCTATAATGGCCTGCCGAAGCGGACGCCGGTGAAACGGCCCTTGCGGATTGCCCTGCTGACGCGCGAGCCGAATAATTATTCCTCCAAACGCTTGGTCGAAGCCGCTGAGGCACGCGGCCACGTCATGGAGATGATCGATACCGCGCGCTGCTACATGCAGATCGGTACGCTGGACCCGGAAGTGCATTATGACGGCAAGGCACTCGAGCGGTTCGACGCTGTGATCCCGCGCATCGGTGCGTCGATCACCGATTATGGCATGGCGGTGCTGCGTCAGTTTACCAATACAGGCGCGTTCTGCCTGAACGGGGCAGGGGCCATCGGGCGCTCGCGTGACAAACTGCTGGCGCACCAGTTGCTCGCCCGTGCCAAGATCGGCATGCCGATCACGGCGTTTGCGCACAGCCCGAAGGATACGAAAGACCTGATCTCCCTGGCGGGCGGGGCGCCGGTGGTTGTGAAGCTGCTCTCGTCGACGCAGGGCAAGGGCGTGGTTCTCGCCGAAACGCGGAAGGCGGCCGAAAGCCTGGTCGATGCGTTCCGCGGGCTGGAGGCGAACTTCCTGGTGCAGGAATTCATCAATGAGGCAGCAGGCGCCGATACGCGCTGTTTCGTCATTGGCAACAAGGTGGTCGGCGGCATGAAGCGACAGGCGGCCAAAGGCGAGTTCCGATCGAACCTGCACCGCGGCGGTACGGCCAGCGCGGTGAAGCTGACGCGGGCCGAACGCGATATCGCGCGCGAAGCGGCGAAAGTGCTGGGCCTGCGCGTGGCGGGCGTGGACCTGTTGCAGACCGATGAGGGCCCGAAGGTGCTGGAGGTCAATTCCTCGCCCGGCCTGCAGGGCATCGAAGGGGCGACCGGCAAGGACATTGCGGGGATGATCATCGAGCATCTCGAGCGTCAGGTGCGCCCGCTGGCCAAGGTGCGCGAGACCGGTGCGAAGCCGCGACGGCGGATCAACGTGAGCTGAACAGCTTGCCCTTCTCGGTGATCAGGATGATCCCGAGTGAGACCAGGCCGAGGCAGACGAAGCCGAGCGTGATCGGTACGGTCGAGCCATTGTACTGGCTGGCGATGGTCATGCCGATGAGGCTGGAAACAGTCGTCGTGGCAAAGCCATAGGCAGCCGAAGCTGTGCCGGCAATCTTGCCGAGGGGTTCCATAGCGAGCGCGCTGAAGTTCGATCCCATCAGGCCGAAACACCCGAAGCAGAGCGCAAACAGAGGGAAGAAGATAAAAAGGTGGTCGCCGACGAAATGGGTGACCAGTGCGAGGATCGCCGCGCCGATTGTAAAGATGAAGAGGGCGGTCTGGCTGATCCGGCGCATGCCGACCTTCTCGACGATGCGCGAGTTCAGGAAGTTGGCGCAGGCCAATGTGCCGGCGATTCCGGCGAACCAGAGCGCGAACGTGTCCGTCTGGCCGAAGACTTCGCGGAAGACCTGTTCAGACGAGGCGATGAACGCGAACAGCGCGCCGAAGATGACGCCGGAGGCGCACATGTATCCGAACGTGACGCGCGACTTGACGATCTGCCCATAGGCACCGGCGGCAGCACCGAGATTGAGCGGTTGCCGGGCCGTTTCCGGCAGGGTCTCGGGCAGGCGGTACCATGTCCAGACGAGCATGATGATGCCGAAGATGGCGAGGACCACGAAGATGGCCTCCCATGGCGCAACCAGCAGGACGATCTGGCCGATGCCCGGCGCGAGGATCGGTACCACCATGAAAATGGTCATCACCAGCGACATGAAGCGTGCCATCTGGCGGCCGGCAAACAGGTCTCGCACGACCGACACGGCGACAAGCCGTCCGCCGGAGGCAAACACACCTTGCAGGAACCGCATGATCAGAAGGGCCATGAAGTCGCGCATCACGATGCAGGCAAAGGCGGTGATGATATAGCCGACGAGAGCGACGAAGAGGGGACCGCGCCGGCCAAACCGGTCAGAGATGGGGCCCCAGACGATTTGCGGTGCGCCAAAGCCGAGCACATAGGAGAAGATGATCATCTGCTGGCGGTTGTCGCTTTCCATGCCGGGCGCAGTCAGGCCCACCGCATGGGCAATCTGGTTGAGTGCCGGCAGCATGATGTCGATGCCGAAGGCATTCAGCGCCATCAGGCCGGCAATCATGACGACAAGTTCGCTGCGTCCCGGCACCGGCCGCTTGGCGCCGGGCAGGATGCCCGAGGGCGGAATGGCGGAGGGTTCGGTGTCGGCCATGGGCCCGCCTTTCCAGTCTGGTGCGGTTTGGGGGAAGCCTCCCTATCTGGGCCACGCCTTGCCGCTTGCCTAGAGGCGAAGCCAGGAATAATGCGCCTGATGCAGAAACGCCGCCCTTGCGAGGCGGCGTTTGAAGACGGTTTGAAACCGGATCAGGATTCGGGGCGCTGGATCTGGCTGCCCAGATTGAAGATCACCTGATCGGCATCGAAATAGGCCGGATCATCCGGTTTCGGGCCCTTGCCCATGATGATTTCGGCCGATGCCACATAAGAAGTGATTTCGCGATATTCCTGCGGGCCGTCCCAGAAGGGATCATAATAGCCGAAGCGCGACGCGTAGAATGAGCGCGGATAGGCCCAGCGGCGGTAGGGGTCATGGAAGTAGGACGCACGCGGGCCGAAGTAGCGATAGTCGAGATAGAAATTGTCGTAGAAGGGCGAATAGCCCGTGGAGGTCGGCACCACGCGGCTGTCAGCATCGGTGGCCCGGTGCACGACACGGAAATGGTCGAAGCCGTTCTGCTTGGTCAGCTCTGCCGCGCGATACAGCATGTAGGTCTCGACCGTCTTGCGGTCGGTCAGGCTGTTGCCAGCGAACTGGACCTGGAAACGGTTGGATTCGATCTGCTGTTCCGAGTAGCCACGTTCTGAATCATACGCCGCCTGATAGGGGGTGGCAGTGGTACAGGCGACCAGTAAGGCCAGGGCGGCAAACCCGGCGGCGATCCTTGAAATATGCATGTGGCGACCCTCCTGAGGATGTCTGCAAGCGTACACGATATCAAACCGTATCCTACCTGAACCTAGGTTGAATTGCGTAGACTCGCTACAGTGTGGGGTCAGTGCGCCATCACATTTTCGAGATCATCGCGTCAACGAAAAAGGGCGACCCATCGGGCCGCCCTTGATCTTGTGCGTTCCGGTATGACGGATCAGGCGGCCTTGTAGCCGATGACTGCCTTTGTTTCGAGGAATTCCTCGAAGCCGAGTTCGCCCCATTCGCGGCCATTGCCGGACTGGCCGTAGCCGCCGAACGGTGCCGAGAAGTCAGGGCTGGCGCCGTTGACCTGGATCTGGCCGGCGCGGATCTGGCGAGCGACGGCCTGGGCTTCCTTGTCCGGGCCCTGAACATAACCAGCGAGACCGTAGACGGTGTCATTGGCCATCTCGATGGCGTCGTCCAGCGTGTCGTAAGGCAGGATGCAAAGGACAGGACCGAAGATTTCCTCGCGGGCGATGGTCATCTGGTTGGTGACGTTCGCGAAGACGGTGGGGCGGGTGAAGTAACCCTTGTTGAAGCCTTCAGGGCGACCCGTGCCACCGGCGACGAGCGTCGCACCTTCGTCGATGCCGACCTGGATCAGGTCCTGGACCTTCTGGAACTGGTTGCCATTCGAGATCGGACCAATGGCACCCGGCGTCGCTTCGCCCGGCATCATGACCTTGACCGATTCCGCTGCGGCCTTGGCAATTGCGATGGCTTCGTCCTGCTGGTCTTTCTGGACGAACATGCGCGACGGCGCGTTACAGGACTGGCCTGTATTGGTCATCATCTGCATGACGCCGCCTGCGACGGCCTTTTTCAGGTCGGCGGTTGGCAGGACGATGTTCGGCGACTTGCCACCGAGTTCCTGGGCGACACGCTTGACGGTCGGGGCAGCAGCCTGCGCGACGAGCACGCCGGCGCGGGTCGAGCCCGTGAAGCTCATCATGTCGACATCAGGGTGCGCCGAAAGAACGGCGCCGACATTCGGGCCGTCGCCGTTGACGAGGTTGAACACGCCTTTCGGCACGCCGGCTTCATGCAGGATCTCGGCGAAGATCAGTGCGTCGAGCGGTGCGATTTCGGACGGCTTGAGGACCATGGTGCAACCCGCTGCGAGGGCAGGGGCGACCTTGCAGGCGATCTGGTTGAGGGGCCAGTTCCACGGCGTGATGAAGCCGCAGACGCCAATGGCTTCCTTGCGCAGCAGGGTCGTGCCTTTCAGCTCTTCCCACTCAAAGCCGCGCAGGATGGCGGCGGCGGTGGCGAAATGGCCCATGCCGGCCGGCACCTGAGCCGCATTGGCGAGCCACATTGGCGCGCCCATTTCGTCGGAGATGGCGCTGGCCAGTTCTGGCAGGCGCTTCTGGATGCCGGCGGTGATCTTGTCGAGCAGGTCGGCGCGGTATTCGACCGAGGTTTGCGAGAAGGACGGGAAAGCAGCCTTGGCGGCGGCAACGGCCTTGTCGACATCGGCCTTCGAGCCGAGCGAGATGCGCGCAAAGGGCTCTTCAGTGGCGGGGTTTTCGACCTCAAGCGTGCGGGGCTCCACCGGATCGACCCACTCACCATTGATGTAAAACTTGAGATAATCTTTCATGGGCCGGAGCCTCCCTTTGATGTCTGTGCTTCTGGTCTGACTATAGGTGACGCGCGCGTCACCGGCGAGTCCTGACGCAAAGGAAATCACCCGTGTAACGGGGAATTCATCTGAGGCAGGTGGCGTCTAGCGCTTCATGCCGCCCAGGATGCCACGCAGGATATAGCGGGTGAATTCGCGCGTCGCCGTGCGGGCGGCCTGCTTTCCGGCTGCTTCGAGTGGCGTCTGGCGTCGGGACTTTGTGGATTTTGCCCGCGTTTTTTTCTTTGCGAGCGCGGCCTTGGCCTTTTCTTCCTTGGCGGCCAGCTTTTCAGCCTGTTCGGCGGCTTCGGCCTCTTTTTCTTCCAGGATCTCGTAGGCGGACTCGCGGTCGATGACCTCTTCATACTTGCCGGCAAAGGGGCTGTCCTTCTGGACAATTGCGCGTTCGGCAGGTGTGGCCGGTCCGAGGCGGGAGGATGGCGGGCGGATCATGGTGCGCTGGACCACTGACGGCGCGCTCTTGGTGTTGAGCGTGGAGACGAGCGCCTCGCCGGTGCCGAGCTGGGTGATGACCTCCTCGGTGTCGAAGGCCGGGTTTTCGCGGAATGACTGGGCGGCGGCGCGCACGCCCTTGCGTTCGGCGGGCGTGTAGGCGCGCAGGGCGTGCTGCATCCGGTTACCGAGCTGGGCCAGAACGTTTTCCGGCAGGTCGCGCGGGTTCTGGGTGACGAAGAAGACGCCGACGCCTTTCGAGCGGATGAGGCGGACGACCTGTTCGATCTTCTGCATCAGGGCTGGCGGCGCGTCATTGAACAGGAGGTGGGCCTCGTCGAAGAAGAAGACGAGCTTTGGCTTGTCCGGGTCGCCGACTTCCGGGAGGCGCTCGAACAGTTCCGACAGCAGCCAGAGCAGGAAGGTGGAATAGAGTTTTGGGCTGTTGATCAGCTTGGTCGCGTCGAGCACGTTGACATAGCCGCGCCCGTCCTGGGTCGAGCGCATCAGGTCTTCGAGCTGCAGTGCCGGCTCGCCGAAGAAATGCTCGGCGCCTTCGCGTTCGAGCATCAGGAGGTTGCGCTGCACGGCGCCGAGCGAGGCGGCGGCGACGTTGCCGTATTCCTGGCTGATCTCGTCGCGCACCTCTTTCTGGGACAGGTGGACCAGCAGCTTGCGCAGGTCTTTCAGGTCGAGCAGCAGGAGGCCGTTATCGTCGGCATATTCGAAGGCGATGTTGAGCACGCCTTCCTGCGCATCTGTCAGGCCCATCAGGCGCGACAGGAGGAGGGGGCCCATTTCCGAGATCGTGGCGCGGATCGGGTGACCGTTCTCGCCGAACACATCCCAGAAGATGGTGGGGGCGGCGCCATAGCCGAAGTCCTCAAGGCCGATCAGGTTGGCGCGTGCGACCAGCTTGTCGTGCAGCTTGTGACTGGCGCTGCCGGGAACGCAGATGCCCGAGAGGTCGCCTTTCACGTCGGCACAGAAGACCGGGACGCCGGCATCGGAGAAGCCCTGCGCCAGGATTTGCAGGGTCACGGTCTTGCCGGTGCCGGTCGCGCCGGCGACGAGGCCGTGACGGTTGGCCACTTTCAGCAGCATTTCCTGAGCGGTGTTCGGCGTGCCAGACCCGTCTTCGTCTGCGCCACCGATAAAAAGTGAATCCGTCATGCTGGCCAAATCTCCCCTGATGCCGCCGGAACGCTAGTGATTTAACAGGATTCGGCAAGGGGCCGACTGAGCTTGGTGTGTGCGGTGCAGATGCAGGTGCAAGCATATCTTGACGCCGAGCGAGGCTGCTTCCAACCTGTATCTGCTTCAGGGGGACCTGTATGGACCGCGCAACCAAGACCGGGATCTGGATCATCGCCACCGGCGTGATCATCGCCTTCCTTTATATTGGACGCGGCATCCTGGCGACCTTCGCCATGGCCGTGTTCCTGTTCCTCGTGATCGAGGGCTTTGCGACCGTGATCGACAACTGGTCGCGTGTGATGCGCCGCGGCGCCGCACGGGCCATTGCTGTGCTGACCGTGCTCGGGGGCTTTATTGGTTTCATCGCCCTGATGGCCCACGGCATGTCGCAGTTCGGGCGCGATGCAGCCGAGTATGAGGAAAAGATCAACGCGCTGATCCGGGATGCCTATGGCCTGGTCAATATGAGCGATGCGCCGACGCTCACCCATCTCCTGTTCAATGCGCAGGGCCAGCGCTTCTTTGCGACAATCGCGAATGCGACGGGCGACCTTTCGGGCGACCTGGTCGTGATCTTCATCTATGTCGCCTTCCTGTTCATTGCCCAGTCCGGCTGGACCCGGAAGCTGGACAATATCTTCCCGGAATTCGAGCAGCGCAGCCAGGTGCGTCAGATCGGCGACGAGGCCCGGCAGAGTATCGAGACCTATCTCTGGACCCAGACCGTCATCTCGGCCCTGATCACGGCGCTGACCTATGCGTCCCTGCTGGCCCTCGGCGTGCAGAATGCGCTCTTCCTGGCGGCGCTGATCTTCGTGCTGAACTATATTCCGACGGTCGGGTCGATCGTCGCGGCGCTGGTGCCGCCCCTCTTTGCCCTCGTGCAGCCCGACGTGCCGGCCTGGATTCCGGGCGCCGCGCCGCAGGACATCTATATCTACGCGGCCATTGTGTTCGGTGTTGTCAGTTTCTGGCAATTCTCGATCGGGAATTTCATCCAGCCGCGGATGATGGGCGAATCCCTGAACCTGTCATCCCTCGTGGTCTTGCTGTCGCTTGCCATCTGGGGCGTGCTGTGGGGCATCCCCGGAATGTTCCTGTCGGCACCGCTGACTGTGTTGATGATGATACTGTTTGCGCAATCTGACGGCACGCGGTGGATCGCGATCCTCCTGTCGTCGGATGGAAACCCTCAGGGAAAGGGCGCGCAAAGGGTCGCAGCTACAGCTGCCAAAGATCGTGGCGAAAGGGAATGAAGTGTGGCATCTCGCGCAATCGCAGAAGCAGAATGTACAGGTCGGTGAAGTCTTCATGATTTGTAATGTAGTTTTGCCAGCTGTACCCCTTGCTTCCTGAAAGCAAGAACCGAAATACAAGATCAGGCCTCCGCGTGCGTCCCCCCACCCAGCCTGCGGAACGCCTGTAGGGCCCGTCGGACACGTCCCCGTTCGACGGGCCCGCTTGTATTCGGGCAAGGGCCCCACCGGGCCATTCAGTTTCATTTGAAACAACCCATTGAAGGGGTTCGCGGCGCAGGTTAGACCGGATGGAGTTTCCGCAGTCGCCAAGCGAGCTTTTCACATGTCCACACCGCTTTCCAGGGCCGACCCGCTTCAGCAAGTGCTGGCGCAGGTGAATCAGGAATCCCGCAATGAAGACCTGACCGGTCTGACCGAGGGTGACGTCCGCAAGCTGACGACGGACCTGTGGACATGGGCGAACAGTGTGGCGCCGAACGTGCAGGACGCGCGTGTCCTGATTGCGCCGGACGGGGAAAGCGCCCCATTGCAGCGCTCGGTGCTTGAGGCGGTTGGTCCGGACATGCCGTTCCTGGTCGATTCATTGCTGAGTGAATGCGCGGTCGCAGGACATGAGGTCAAAGCCCTGTTTCACCCAATCGTGAACATGGAAGATGGCCGATGCGTTTCGGTCATCCAGATCCACTTGCCCCTGATGACAGACGCCGAGGCGAAAACGCTGATCCAGGGCGTACGCAAGACGCAGGATTCGACGCGCCAGGTGGTCAGCGACTTTGAAGCGATGAAGGCGCGTATGGAGGCCGAGATCAAGGGCATCTCGCACCTCAAGAATCACGCCGACGACGACAAGCGCGAAACGATCGCTTTTCTGGAATGGCTGCTGGAAGACCATTTCGTCTTCCTCGGTTGCCGTGAATACCATTTCGAGACAGATGCAAACGGTAAGGTGCTGCCGGAAGAGCCGATCATGATCGATGGCTCCAACCTCGGCATCCTGCGTGACGAGCAGCTGAACGTGCTGTCCCGTGACAGCGAGCCGCTGGTCCTCACACCTGAGATCAGCGATCTCCTGGCTGAACCGTTCCCGATGTTCGTTGCAAAATCGACTTTGGTCAGCCGCGTGCATCGCCGGGTCAATTGCGACTATATCGGTATCAAGAAATATGATGCGGACGGCAAGGTGAACGGGGAAGTGCGGTTCCTCGGCCTGTTCACCGCTGAAGCCTATGACGAGACGGCGCGGTCGATTCCGTTCGTGCGCCGACGGGTCAAGAAGGTGATCGAAGCGTCCGGTGCGGCGCCAGGCGGGCATACGGAGAAAACCGTCGCCAACCTGCTTGAAACCTGGCCGCGCGACGAATTGTTCCAGACCCATTCCCGGGCCCTTGCGCCGATGATTATCGGTGCGATGCATCTGGTCGGTCGCCCGCGCACGCGCCTGTTCCTGCGCCGCGACGAGTTCGACCGGTTCGTGACCGCGATCGTGTTCGTGCCCCGCGAAGCCTATGACACGGCGCTGCGCCTGCGCATGGCGGACGTCCTGACCCGCGCCTATGCGGGCACATTGGTGAAGTTCCAGCCCTATTTCGACACCGGGCCCCTGGCGCGTGTGCATTTCGAAATCTCGATTGACCGCAATCATCCCCAGCCTGACCCGGACGCACTGGAACGTGAAATCGCCGACCTCGCCCGGACCTGGGACCAGGGGTTCCGGCAGGCCCTGATGGCGAGCCCGCTGGCCGAGTCAGACCGGGACGGTGCACGTGCCTTTATCGGCGCCTTCAATGCGGCCTACCGCGAGGCTTTCCCGCCCGACGAAGCGCTGCGCGATGTCACCACGATGGCAGGCCTGCATTTCACGACGCCGGTGCTCGCTCGTGCCTTCCGGTCGGACGGCGACGATGACGACAAGATACGCGTGAAGATTTATGCCCGCGAAGGCGCCATCCCGCTGTCACGCTGTGTGCCGGTGTTCGAGCATATGGGCCTGTTCGTGAATTTCGAAACGGGCTATCCGATCCGGCCATCCGAGAAGCCGGCAGCAGACGCACCGGAGATATATTGGGTTCATTCGCTGTCGATGCGGTCTGTGGGCGGGGAATCGGTTGACCTGGACGCGCTGGCGAAAGGGTTCGAGGATGCCTTTGTCGCCGTCTGGAGCGGGCAGGCCGAGAATGACGGTTTCAATCGGCTGGTCCTTTCCGCTGGCGCAAGCTGGCGCGAAGCCGCCCTTATGCGGGCCTTGTCGGCCTATCGTCGCCAGTCGGGGCTCGAACAGCCACAGGATATCCAGGAGCGGGCCCTTGCCGCCCACCCAAGGATCACGCGCCTGCTGCTCGACCTGTTCGCGGCACGGTTCGATCCGGCCACACATGACAGTCTCGATGCCCGCCGCGATGCGGTGGCAGGCATTCGCGCATCCATCGAAACGGCGTTACGCGATGTGTCGGCGCTGGCCGAAGACCAGATTCTCCGTCGTCTGACCGATCTCATCTGCGCGATTCAGCGGACCAATTTCTACCAGACGGGCGAAGAGGGGCGTGGCCGCGCGTTCATCAGTTTCAAAGTCGCGAGCCGTGAACTGGAAGACCTGCCCGAGCCGAAGCCGTACCGCGAAATTTTCACGTCGAGCCCCCGGGTCGAAGGCGTGCACCTGCGCTTCGGCCCGGTCGCGCGCGGCGGGCTGCGCTGGTCGGACCGGCCATCGGACTATCGCACGGAAGTGCTGGGTCTTGTGAAAGCCCAGCAGGTCAAGAATGCGGTGATTGTTCCTGTCGGGTCAAAGGGCGGCTTCTTCCCCAAGCAACTCGCCGACCGGTCGAACCGCAACGCCTGGTTCGAAAGTGGGCGGGAGGCCTACAAGCAGTTCATCACGGCGCTGCTCGGCCTCACCGACAATCTCGATGGCGCCAAGGTCATCCATCCGGATCATACCGTGATCTGGGATGGGGAAGACCCGTATCTCGTGGTCGCCGCCGACAAGGGCACGGCGACATTTTCCGACACGGCGAATGCGATCAGCGAGGCGCATGGTTTCTGGCTGGGCGATGCATTCGCGTCGGGTGGTTCGGTCGGCTATGACCACAAGAAGATGGGCATCACGGCACGCGGTGCATGGGAGGCGGTCAAGCGTCACTTCCGCGAGATGGGCAAGGATATCCAGACCGAACCCTTCACGGTGATCGGCGTTGGCGACATGAGCGGCGATGTCTTTGGCAATGGCATGTTGCTGTCGCCGGAGATCCGCCTCGTTGCGGCCTTCAACCACATGCACATCTTCCTTGATCCCAATCCCGGCGATTCGAAGAAGAACCTGGCCGAGCGCCAGCGCCTGTTCAACCTGCCGGGCTCGTCCTGGGCGGACTATGATACGAAGCTGATCTCGTCGGGTGGCGGTATCTTCGAACGGTCGGCCAAATCGATCACGCTGAGCGACGAGGCCAAGGCCGTGACGGGCCTGGCGAAGGATGCGGTGACCCCCGACGAATTGATCCACGCCCTGCTTAAGGCAGAAGCGGCCCTGCTCTGGTTTGGCGGTATCGGGACCTATGTGAAGGCGAGTTCCGAATCCCATGCTGAAGTGGGCGACCGGTCAAGCGATGCGATCCGCGTCAATGGGCGCGACCTCCGGGTCAAGGTGATTGGCGAAGGGGCCAATCTCGGGATGACACAAGCTGGCCGGATCGAGTTCGCGCAGGGCAAGGGGCGTATCAATACCGATGCCATCGACAATTCCGCCGGCGTCGACAGTTCCGACCATGAGGTGAACATCAAGATCCTGGCCGCCGAGGCCATCCGGACCGGCGCGCTGAAGGCGAAGGATCGCAATGCGCTCCTGGCCGAGATGACCGATGACGTTGCCGCGCATGTCCTGCTCCACAACTATGACCAGACGGGCGCGCTGACGCTGGCGGAATCGACTGCCGCTGGCGACCATGACGCCCTTGAGCGCCTGATGGTCTATCTTGAGGAGCGCGGCGTGCTCAACCGGGCGCTGGAAGGGCTGCCCAGCACGGCGCAGATGAGTTTGCGGCAGGAGGCCGGTACCTGGCTGACCCGTCCTGAACTCGCGGTGCTGCTGGCCTGGTCGAAGATCGTGTTGATCGACGATGTTGTTGCCTCCGATATTCCCGACGACCCGTATTTCGAAAGCGTTCTCAAATCCTATTTCACCAAGCCGATCGACACCTATGAGGATGCGATCCGCAACCACCGCCTGAAGCGGGAAATCATCGCCACCGTGATCGCCAACCGGTCGCTCGACATGGCCGGGCCCGTGCCGCTGCTGCGCCTGCGCGAGATGACTGGCGCCGACAATGCCGCCATCGTTCGGGGGCTTGAGGCGTCGCGTGCCGTGCTCGATTTTGATGCCTTCCGCCGCGAAGTCGACGCGCTCGACACAAAGGTCGGGGCGGATGTCCAGACCGATATGCGGATTCAGGCGATGCAGGCGATGAACGAAGCTGCGGCCTGGTATGTGCGCAATATGCCCGGCGTGGCGGTTGGCGATGCGGTGGCCCAGACCCATGCACCGCTGAATGAATTCAAGACCGCTCTGGGTTCGGTCCATGCGCCATTCCCGGCGGCGCGGATCGAGCGCGCGACGCGGCACCTGGTCAAGCGCGGCGCACCCGACGCGCTGGCACGGTGGACCGCTGTGATGAGCCACTTCTCGCAGGGGCTGGTCGTGATCGACCTGGCCCGAGCGGCCAGCGTCGACGTGCCCAAAGCGGGCGCCGCTTTCTATGCGATCGGCGACGCGCTGCGACTGGACCGGCTCAGGGCGTCGGCCCGTGAGGGGCTCGCCAAGGCCGGCTATTGGGACCGGATTGCGGGACGCCGACTGGTCAGTGAACTGGTGCGCATCCAGTCAGCCGCTGCGCAGGAAGCGCTCGCCGCGGGCGGTGTTGATGCCTGGCTTGCCGCACGCGCCGACACACGCCGGCAATTGGTTGCCGCGCTTGGCACGCTGACAAAGGGCAAGGACTGGTCGTTCGCCAAATTTACGCTGTCGGCCGACGCGGTCAGGCAATTCATGGGACGGTAAGGGCTGGCGAGTTATACACAGGGCCGAAGCGCAAGTGACGGCAGCCAGCAAGGCTTTGCTTAACAGGCGCAATAAGCCTGCTATGAGTGAACGCCATCATGAAACGGCTCTATCATTGGCCCCTCGATCCCGCCGGACGGCTGGTGCGTCTCGTCCTCGGCGAGAAGGGCGAAGCTTTCGATCTGTTCGAGTCGACCCCGTGGGCGCCGCATCCGGATGTGTCTGGGCTGGCACATGGCGCGGTGGCTCCGGCACTGGTCGAAACGGGACCTGCGGGCAAGACGTTCGCGTGTGGCACGCGCGCGATCTGCGAGCAGATGGAAGAGTTGAAGCCGACACCGGCCCTGTTGCCGGAAGATCCAAACGAGCGGGCCGAAGCGCGCCGCCTCTGGGCCTGGGTCGAGGCCGGTTGCGAGGAAGTCACCGACAAGCTGCTGACCGAGCGCGTCATGCAATGGGTGCGGCGCGACCGCCAGCCGGATTCCGAAAAGCTGCGACGCGGGGCGCACGCGCTGCGCGGGCGGCTCACCTTCCTCAATGGCATGGTTGAGCTCAACGGCTACCTGGCCGGGCGCACCTTGTCGCTGGCCGACCTGTCGGCGGCGGCGCACCTGTCGGCCTATGACTATTTCGGTGATGTCGAGTGGGATGCGGTGCCGGACCTGAAGACCTGGTATGCAAGGATCAAATCGCGCCCCAGTTTCCGTCCGCTCCTCAGTGACCGGATAGAGGGCACGCGGCCCGTGGCGCATTATGCCGACCTCGACTTCTGATCCCGTGGCCGGTTCACCTGAAGCCTTCCTCAAAGATACCGGGCGCACGATCGGGTTTGACAGTGTGCGCATTGCGCGTGCGGACGAGGCCTGGGCGGCGGGGGAGCGGCTCGAGGCATTCGTGGCAGAGGGCCGTCATGGCCAGATGGACTGGATGGAGACGACGCTTGAACGTCGCAAGGCGCCGACATCCATGTGGGCAGGCGCGAAATCAGCGGTGGTCGTTGCCCTGAACTATGGGCCGGGCCTTGATCCGATGGAGATGCTGGGCGAGCGCAGTCTCGGCAATATCTCCGTCTATGCACGGGGGAAGGACTATCACGACCTGCTGAAGTCGCGCCTGAAACAGCTTGCGCGGGCCTTCGTGGCAGAGACGGGCGCGGAGGTGAAAGTCTTCGTCGATACCGCGCCGCTGATGGAAAAGCCGCTTGCCGCGAAGGCAGGCATGGGCTGGCAGGGCAAGCATACCAACCTTGTCAGCCGCGAGCTGGGCTCCTGGTTCTTCCTCGGCGTGATGCTGACGGATGCGGCGCTGGCGCCGGATGCGGCTGAGACCGACCATTGCGGCTCGTGCAGGGCGTGTCTTGATGTCTGCCCGACGCAGGCTTTCCCGGCGCCTTACCAGCTCGATGCGCGGCGCTGTATCTCCTATCTCACGATCGAGCATGCCGGGCCGATCCCGCGCGAATTCCGGGCCGCGATGGGCAACCGGATCTATGGTTGCGACGACTGCCTCGCCGTGTGCCCGTGGAACAAGTTCGCCGAGGCAGCGTCCGAAGCGGCGCTGCATGCGCGGGCGGAATTGAAGGCACCGGGTCTGGATGAGCTTGCCGCACTGGATGATGCCACGTTCCGGGACGTGTTTTCGGGCTCGCCGGTCAAGCGCAGCGGGCGGAACCGGTTCGTGCGCAATGTGTGTATCGCGATTGGCAATTCGGGTGACGCAGGCCTTGTTGCGTCTGTTCTGGCGCTGCTGGAAGACGCGGCGCCAGAGGTGCGCGGAGCGGCCATCTGGGCGCTGGCGCTTCTTGATCCTGACAGATTTACGGCAGAGAAGGCCGCGCGGCGGGATCGCGAAGGCGATCCGGGCGTTGTGGCGGAATGGGACCAGTCGGCATGACCAATCGAGCAGGGCGGCAAGTTAGCGGCAAGGGGCCGGTAAGGGTGTGGTTCGTCCGGCTGGTGAGGTTCCTTGCGGGGCTGTTCGTCGGCCTGCACATCTATGCTGCAGCCCTGATCTTCCTTCCGGTTCCAGGCACGATCCTGATGGTCCAGCGCGCCGCCGGTGGCGAGCACCTGCGCCGCACGATGACTCCGCTGGAAGATATTTCGCCCTTCCTGGTCACGGCTGTGATTGCGGCGGAGGATACGCGTTATTGCGAGCATAGCGGCATCGACACGGAAGCGATCCGGAAGGCGATAGACGAATACCAGCGTGGGAAGAAAGCGCGCGGCGCGTCGACGATCACGCAGCAGACAGCCAAGAACGTGTTCTTCTGGAATGGCGGTGGCGCGCCCCGAAAGGTCGGCGACATGTGGATGGCGACCTTCATCGATCATGTCTGGGGCAAGCGCCGCGTGATGGAAGTCTATCTGAATGTTGCGGAATGGGGCGACGGCATCTTCGGGGCCGAGGCGGCGGCGCAGGCGCGGTTCGGCAAACCGGCGTCGAAACTGACGGAGCGCGAAGCCGCCCTGCTGGCCGCTGTACTGCCCAGCCCGAACAAGTGGCGCGTCGATCCGCCGGGTCCTTATGTCACCAAGCGGGCCGGGTCGCTGCAGGCGCGGATGCGCGTTGTGCGCCACCAGGGCCTTGATGCCTGCGTGTTTGGTGACAAGCGCCCGGCGCCGCTGCCGCCTGTGAAGGGCGAGCCTGCGCCGCCACCGCCGGAAGCCATGCCAAACCTGCCGCCTGAGCCGGAACCGCTGCCGGACACGACCGGCGCCGGTACGCCGATTGCCAGCGACGATCCGCTGAACCAGGTGCTGGATGCGGCGGATGAATCCTTCGCCCAGCCCACTCCGGAGGCTGTCGAAGACCCTGAACCGTTTGTCGTGGACGAGGTGGCGCCAGCCTACCCGGCAGAGCCGGAGGCGACCGGCCCGGTCGACCTGCGTCCCCGGAACGATCTGGGGCTGGAACCGGAGCCAGCAACCGACGACCCGCCGCAATAGAGCGGGCCGCGGCGAGGCGGGGCCTAGACCGGGTCGTACGGGAACACGCTGGCCGATGCGCCCAGATCGGTAAAGCTGCCCTGCATGGCGGGGAAGGCATTGTCGATCAGGCTGTCAGGTGTCCAGCCTTCCATGCGGGCGATCGATTTGACCGGCCGGGGCTGGTCGCAAAGGATCACTTCATTGCCGCGCACGATGAAAATCTGGCCGCTGACATGCTTGGCCTTGTCGGCGCAGAGGGCAACGGCCAGCTGGGCAACCTGATCGGCGCGCATGGAATTCTTGATCCGCTCGACACGCTCGGCGCCGGCTTCGTCCTTGACCGGGATCGAGGCGATCATGCGCGTCCAGGCGAACGGGGCAATGACATTGGAGCGGACATTCTTGCGCTCGCCTTCCATGGCGATGATGCGGGAGAGGCCGGCAATGCCCATCTTGGCGGCGGCATAATTGGCCTGGCCGATATTGCCGATAATGCCGGAAGTGGACGTGAACAGCACGAAGGCGCCGTTTTCCTTCTCGCGGAACAGCTCGATGGCGGCCCGGGTGACGTTGAAACTGCCGCGCAGGTGCACGTCGATGACGCTGTCCCAGTCTTCTTCGCTCATCTTGTGGAACATGCCGTCGCGCAGGATGCCGGCCGGGTTGATGATGGCGTCGAGCGATCCGAACGTGTCCTTGGCCTGTTCGACCATGCCTTTGACCGCGCGCATATCCGTGACGCTTTCGGAGTTGGACACGGCCTCGCCGCCGGCGGCGCGGATTTCTGCGGCGACCTTCTCGGCGGGACCTGCATCGCCCTCGTCACCGCCTGTCAGGCTGCCACCCAGGTCGTTGACCACGACCTTGGCGCCTTCGCGCGCCGCCAGCAGCGCTGTCTCGCGTCCGATACCGTTGCCACCGCCTGTGATGAGTACTGTTTTGCCGTCAAGCACGCCCATGATCGCCTATCCTTTGTGTTTTCCATGTGATTGACGGCCACCGTAGATACGGTCAAGCAATGTTCAAGGTTTGAAACTCGATTTGAGGAAGGCTAAAGCTGCCGCATGAAAAAGACATTCAAAGCAGTTATCTGGGATTTCGGGGGCGTTTTCACCTCCTCACCCTTCGACGCCTTCACCCGCTACGAGGAAGAGAAGGGCCTGCCAAAGGACTTCATCCGCTCGGTTAATGCCGTGAATCCGCTGGAAAACGCCTGGGCCCTGCTCGAGCGTAGCGAAGTCGATGCGGCAGGGTTTGACGGCATGTTCCGCTCTGAATCGCAGGCGCTGGGGCATGAAGTGCCGGGCCGCGACGTGTTGTCCCTCCTGTCCGGCTCGCTGCGCCCGCGCGTCGTGGCGGCGCTGGACGCCTGCAAGGCGAAGGGCAAGGTCGGCTGCATAACCAACAATGCGCCGATTGGCAAAGGCGCCTCGATGACCAATGACAGCGAGAAGGCCGCCCAGCTGGAAAAGGTCTTCGCCATGTTCGACCATGTCATCGAAAGCTCGAAACTGGGCATTCGCAAGCCAGACCCGCGCATCTATGCCCTGATGTGCGAAGCGCTGGATGTCGCCCCGGAAGAGTGTGTCTATCTCGACGACCTGGGCATCAACCTGTTGCCTGCGCGCCAGATGGGCATGACAACGATCAAGGTGCTTGGCGAGGACCAGTTGCTTGCTGACCTTGAGGCTGTGACCGGTTATGCGCTGGCGTAGCGCTCTCCTCGCGGCGATGGCGCTGAGCCTCGCCGCCTGCGGCCGGAGCGGCGAAGAGCCGATTCAGGCCATACCCGACGAAAGCCTGACGCAGCCGCCTGTCGCGCCCGAACTGGTTGAGATCACCGACGACGTCTCGGAGACGCGCGACGCCCTGTTGAGATATGCAAGGG